>NZ_JAPFHC010000032.1:0-76063 GCF_059803535.1 Pseudomonas sp. RP-B7 | reverse complement strand
CTTGCCCGCGAAGGCGGTATGCCAGTCGCCAAAAATGCCAGCTGACCCACCCTTTCGCAGGCAAGCCAGCTCCCACAGAGAAGCTCCAGCGTCTGATAGCCCTCATCACAATTGTTAACCGTTTCTTTGACGTTTTTTTCTCATCTGCCGCTCTACATTCGCCGCGCCCAAACATGCAAATGATTCCTATTGGTCTAGGCTCAATCGACCACTAGCGGACTTCCCGTGCAGTTATAAAAACCGGAGCGCTCACCGCATGACCAGCCGTCTTCCTTCCTTTATCAAAAAAGCCCTGCTCGCCACTGCATTGGTCAGCGCGGGGCATGTGTATGCCGCTGATTCGGTGGGCATCGTGGTGTACAACGCCCAGCACGAAAGCCTGACCAAGGCTTGGGTCGAAGGGTTTACCCAAGAGACCGGTATTCCGGTGACTATCCGCAACGGCGATGACACCGAGATGGGCAACCAGATCGTGCAGGAAGGCGCCGCCTCTCCGGCCGATGTGTTTCTCACCGAGAACTCGCCAGCCATGGTGCTGGTGGACAACGCCGGGCTGTTCGCGCCGGTGGCACCGACCACCCTGGAGCAGGTAGACGCCGCTTACCGTCCGGCCCATGGCAAGTGGATTGGCATTGCCGCGCGTTCGACGGTGTTTGTGTACAACCCAAGCAAGCTCAACGCCGGCGACTTGCCGAAATCCCTGCTGGACCTCGCATCACCAAGCTGGAAAGGCCGCTGGGCCGCGTCCCCGGCCGGGGCCGACTTCCAGGCCATCGTCGCCGCTGTGCTGGAACTCAAGGGCGAAGCCGCGACCCTCGATTGGCTCAAGGCGATGAAAGCCAACGCGGCCATCTACCGTGGCAACAGCGCGGTGCTCAAGGCTGTCAACGCAGGCCAGATCGACAGCGGCGTGATTTATCACTACTACAGCTTCGTCGACCAATCCAAGACCGGCGAAAACAGCAAGAACACCCAGTTGCACTACTTCAAGCACCAAGACCCGGGCGCATTCGTGAGTATTTCCGGCGCCGGTGTATTGGCCTCCAGCAAACACCAGGAACAGGCCCAGGCCTTCGTGAAGTGGATCACTGGCAAAGATGGCCAGGCGATCTTGAAAGACGGCAACTCGTTCGAATACGCCGTTGGCCAGAACGCGCAATCCAACCCCAAGCTGGTGCCGCTGGCGCAACTGGACGCGCCGAAGGTCGACGCCTCCAAGCTCAACAGCAAAAAAGCGGTTGAACTGATGACCCAAGCCGGACTGCTCTGATTGTTGCCTGAAACGTCCCTCCCCGGCATTGCCCACGCGATGCCACACAAACGCACCCACGGCCTGTTCAGAGGCCGTGGGGGTACGTGGGTCACCGGCCTGTCGGTGCTGGTTTCGCTGCTGGCGCTGTTGCCGATTGCGTTTGTGATCGGGGTGTCCTGGCAGATCGGCTGGGCGCAGATCGAGGCGTTGGTGTGGCGGCCACGGGTCGGCGAGTTGCTGGTCAACACCGTGCTGCTGGTGATGTTCACCCTGCCCCTGTGCATTGCGCTCGGCGTGGCCCTGGCGTGGTTGACCGAACGCACCAACCTGCCCGGCCGCCGCGCCTGGTCGCTGCTGGCGGTTGCGCCGCTGGCGGTGCCGGCGTTTGTGCACAGTTACGCGTGGGTCAGCCTGGTGCCGTCGATCCACGGCTTGCCGGCCGGTGTGCTGGTGTCGGTGATTGCCTATTTCCCATTTCTGTACCTGCCGGTGGCGGCGACCCTGCGCCGGTTGGACCCGGCCATCGAAGACGTGGCCGAATCCCTGGGCCTCAAGCCCTGGGCGGTGTTCTGGCGCGTGGTCTTGCCACAGCTGCGCCTGGCGATCTGCGGCGGTGCGCTGCTGGTGGGCCTGCACCTGCTGGCCGAATACGGCCTTTACGCGATGATTCGCTTTGATACCTTCACCACGGCGATTTTCGATCAATTCAAATCCACCTTTAATGGCCCGGCCGCCAATATGCTCGCGGCGGTGCTGGCCCTGTGTTGCCTGGCGATGCTCACCGCCGAATCCGCCGCGCGCGGCCATGCACGGTATGCGCGGGTCGGCTCCGGCAGCGCCCGCGAACAACGCACCGTGCAACTGAGCACGAGCACCACCCTGCTCGCCCTGACCCTGCAAGGCGTGACCTGCGCGTTGGCCCTTGGCGTGCCGCTGATCACCCTGGGCCAGTGGCTGGTCGCCGGTGGCGCGCAGGTCTGGCAGTTCGACGAGCTGCTGCCGGCACTCCTGCAAACCGTGCAACTGGGCGTTGCTGGCGCACTGTTGACCACCTGCGCGGCGGTGCCGATCGCCTGGCTGTCGATTCGCGCACCGGGGCGCTTGCAACGCCTCCTGGAAGGCTGCAACTACATCACCAGTTCGCTGCCCGGCATCGTCGTTGCGCTGGCGCTGGTCACGGTGACCATCCACTTCGCCCGGCCGATCTACCAGACCACCATTACGGTGCTGCTCGCCTACTTGTTGATGTTCCTGCCACGGGCCCTGGTGAGCCTGCGTGCCGGTATCGCCCAGGCGCCGGTGGAGCTGGAAAACATGGCGCGCAGCCTCGGCCGTTCGCCGGGCCGCGCGTTGTGGCTGATCACCATGCGCCTGGCCGCACCGTCCGCTGCGGCGGGTGCGGCGCTGGTGTTCCTGGCGATCACCAACGAGCTGACCGCCACCCTGCTGCTGGCGCCCAACGGCACCCGCACCCTGGCCACCGGTTTCTGGGCGATGACCAGTGAGATCGACTACGCAGCAGCAGCCCCTTACGCGCTGATCATGATCCTGTTGTCACTGCCGTTGACCGGCCTTCTCTACCACCAATCCAAACGCACGGCAGGCCGATGAACGCCCTCGAACTGAACGCACTCTGCAAATCCTTTGGCACCCAGCGTGCCCTGGCGGATGTCAGCCTGTCGGTGCCCACCGGCAGCCGCACCGTGATTGTCGGGCCGTCCGGCTCGGGCAAGACCACCTTGTTGCGCATGATCGCCGGCTTTGAATTTCCCGACTCCGGCAGCCTCACCCTCGACGGCCAACCGCTGGTCGACAGCACCCACGCCGTGCCGGCCCATCAGCGCCAGATCGGCTATGTACCGCAGGACGGCGCACTGTTCCCGCACATGACGGTGGCCGACAACATCGGCTTCGGCCTGGCCACCCAGGGCCAAGCGCGCCACACACGCATCGCCGAATTGATGGACAGCGTGGCCCTCGACGCCAACATGGCGCGGCGCTGGCCCCACGAACTGTCCGGCGGCCAGCAACAGCGCGTGGCGCTGGCCCGCGCCCTGGCGCAACAACCCCGGCTGATGTTGCTGGATGAACCGTTCTCGGCCCTGGACACCGGGCTGCGCTCGGCGATGCGCAAGATGGTTGCGCGGCTGCTGAGCGACGCGGGTATCACCACGATCCTGGTGACCCACGATCAAAGCGAGGCGCTATCGTTCGCCGATCAACTGGCAGTGATGCGCCAGGGCCGCCTGGTGCAATCGGGCCATCCGATGGACCTGTACCAATACCCCGTCGACGAGCAGACCGCGTTGTTTCTCGGCGAAGCCGTCGTCATGCCCGCAAGGATCGAAGCCGGCTGGGCCCACTGCGGCCTGGGCCGCGTGCCAGTCGACAGCAAGCTCGACCACGAAACCTCGCGGATCATGCTGCGCCCGGAACAACTGCAACTGAGCGCCAGTCACGATAGCGGCTGCCGTGGCGTGGTGACTGAACGCGAATTCGGCGGCAATACCTGCACGCTGACCGTGACGCTGCCCGCCAATGAGTTCGCGCCCGGCCAGTCAATCCTGGTGCGCAGCTCCGGCCTGCAGGCGCCGCCCAACGGCAGCGTGGTGCACCTCACCACCGTGGGCTTGGCCCATGTCCTGAAAAAAACCGCGGCCCTCAGTCCCAGCTAAGTTTCGTGCCGTACCTTCTCCCCTGCGCCAACCACCGCGCAGTCAAGGAGAGGTAAGCCCGATGAATGCCACAGCAGCCCGTTGGCTGAACAAAGTACCCGAGGTGACGCTGTCCTTCTGGGTGATCAAGATCTTGTCCACCACCGTGGGCGAAACCGGCGCGGATTAAGCTACCGTTGCCAGCCATGCGCGTACGTATCATCATCCACGCCGCAAACGGTTACCCCCCCGTATTCCCCCTCATTGTTGAACCGCTTAGCCATTGAAGCTGTTGTCTTGCGTTATTGCAGAGCAGCACCACAAGGACACGCACATGCTCGGACGCAAACAGCCAGATGCCAAGCTGGCTGGCCCCACAAGCCCCACGCCCATCAGCGCCGGGGCCGCATTCCACCTGACGGTGAGCTTCATGCTCGCGGTGATCCTTGCGTTCCTGGCCGTGGAAGGCTGGCGCACCTGGCGGGACTACCATGCAGCGTTCGCCTCGGCACGCGACTCCGTCACCAACCTCGCGCGGGCCACTGCGCAGCATGCCGAGGATGCCATCCGCCAGGTGGATGTGTTGACCGCTGCGCTCAGTGAACGGGTGGAAGGCGACGGGTTGCACAATATCGATGTGCCGCGCATCCACAATTTGCTGGTGCAGCAGGCCAAGCTGATGCCGCAATTGCATGGCTTGTTTATCTACGGCCCGGAGGGTGACTGGATCGCGACGGACAAGGAGGTCCTGCCCGAGCCTGCGAACAATGCCGACCGTGATTACTTCCAATATCACCGTACCCACACCGATCCCAATGTGCGCATCGGCGCGGTGGTAAACAGCAAGTCCACGGGGGATTTGATCATCCCGGTTTCGCGTCGGTTGAATAACCCTGACGGCTCATTCGCGGGGGTATTGCTGGGGACGATCAAGGTCAGTTATTTCGTCGATTACTACGGCGATTTCAAAATCGATGACAAGGGCGCGCTGGTGCTGGCCTTGCGTGACGGGACCATCCTGGTGCGACGCCCGTTCATCGCCGCCGTGGTGGGCAAGAGCCTGACCGCGAGCGAGATTTTCAAGCGTTACCTGCCGATGTCCAACGAGGGTGTCGCCGAGGCCAGGGCGGTGGTCGACGACACTGAGCGCTTGTATGGCTACAGGGCCCTTGCCGCATATCCGTTGGTGGTTGAAGCGGGGCTTTCCCGCGAGTCCATCATCGCGCCGTGGCGTTGGGATCTGTTCAAGACCGGCTTTGTGCTGTTCTTCCTGATTGGCGCGTTCACCGTGTTCGGGCGGGTGGTGTTGAACCAACTGCGCCGGCGCATGGTAATGGAGGGCGAGCTGCGCCTGGCCCATCAGTCCATGCGCGACATGGCCTTGACCGACAGCCTGACCGGGCTGGGCAACCGTCGACGCCTGGACAGCGCGCTGCTGGACGAGATTCGCCAGGCCATCCGGCAGCGCTCGACGCTCTCGTTGATCATGCTCGATGTCGATTACTTCAAGCGCTACAACGATACCTATGGCCACGCGGCAGGCGACGATTGTCTGAGTGCAGTGGCTACCGCAATCTTGCAAGCGGTCAAGCGACCCGGGGACCTGGCGGTCAGGTATGGCGGGGAAGAATTTGCCGTGCTGCTGCCGAACACCGATAACCCTGGCGCCGCGACCGTCGCCCGCGACATCCTCGACGCCATTCGCGCAATGGGCATCGAGCACAGCGCCCACCCACTCGGCCATGTCACGGCCAGCGCCGGGATCGCCAGCGTTCAGCCCACCGGGCAACACGTCACGCCGGCCAGCCTGATCACGGCGGCGGACAAGATGCTTTACGCGGCCAAGCAGAACGGCCGCGACCGCTGCTGCAGTGCTTCGGATGAGGAGGGGCAGCCGGTTTAGTGCAAAGCACTCGCGGCGCACCGTGCCTGTTATCCTACGCATCAGGATTCCAAGCCAGAGTGCTTTCAAGGACGTAAATGACTGCGCAAAACACCGTGCGCTATTGGCACGCCGTCGAGTTGCTGCAACCCCAAGCCGCACCCAAGCTGAAAAAGCGCGACAGCGACTACCAGCCGTATTTCCAGGATGTGCCCTCCAGCGCCCAGATCCTGCCGTGGATGCCAGCCAACGCGCTGAGCCGGCAACGGCTGCCGCCCAAACGCACCTGGAGCCACACCCTCTACGCCCATCTTTACGACAACCTGGATGTGGCTCGCCAACTGGAGCGGCTATTCGGTGCTGACCAGGGCTACAAGGAGCCGCAACGGCGCACTTCGGCGCTGTTCGCATTGAAGTTCAATGACCGAGGCATGATGCTGGCCGACAGCCTGGTGCTATCGAGCGAGGCCTGGTTCGTCGGCTGCGCCATCCACCGCAAGGATTGGACCCGCGGTTTCGACGAAGCCCAGCAATCCCTTCGCGAACAGGCCAGCCGTTTGCTCGGCGGCGTGGTCCTGGCCGCGGACCTGGAGCGCCTGACCACCTGCGTACGCCAAACCTTGGGCCTCGATGCATTTTTCGGGGATAAACCACGTACCCACCGCTTTCGCTCGGCGCCAATCAACCCGGAAAAACCCGAACAGGAAGACGATCCGCTCAACAGTTTCCTGCTCAGCGACCTGGCCGACGTCGCCGACGCCCTGGCGCGCGGCGAAAACAGCCAGCCACTCGCCCGCTATCTTAGCCAGCATGACGCCAGCCAACGACTGCATCTGGATCAGCCCGGCGCGGACCTGGCGCTGATCGACCGCTTGGCCCCGTCACGTTATGCCGCCGGCTGCTGGCCGGCCGAGCGCCATCTGGGCCTGGTGCACTCCCAGCAACTGGCGGTCAACAGCCTGCTGCAAAACCTGAGCAGCGACAGCGGCGTGATGGGCGTCAATGGCCCGCCAGGCACCGGAAAGACCACCTTGTTGCGCGACTTGATCGCCGCCGTGGTGACCCAGCGCGCCGATGTCCTGGCCTCGCTGGGCAAGGCATCGGACGCCTTCGTCAAGAATGGCCGGGAATCTGCCAATGATGGCGGTCGGGAGCGCTTCGCTTACGTGCTGGACCCGCGCTTGTTCGGCTTCGAAATGGTGGTGGCCTCGTCCAACAATGGCGCTGTCGAGAACGTTACCCTCGAACTGCCTCAGCGCGACAAAGTCGACCCTTCCTGGCTGCCCGACGCCGAGTACTTCAGCGAACTGGGCGAGCTGATCAGCGGCAAGCCGGCCTGGGGCTTGATCTCGGCAGCGCTGGGCAGCAAATCCAAACGTTCACAGTTCGTCGACCGTTTTTTCTATGGCAACGGCGGGTCCACGCCCGACACCCCCAGCCCAGAGGACGTACCACCGCCCAAGGGTATGCGCGAGTGGTTGAGTGAACAGGCACAGCAGATGAAGCTGCTCACATCCGCCGACAAGGCCAGCCACTGGCGTGCGGCCGTCAAACAGTACCAGGACGCCAAAGACGCAGAGCGCTCATTGCGCGCTCAAGCAGACGACATCCTGGAGCGAATCCAAGGCGTTATCAGTGCCAAGGCGCGCGTCAAACAACAGGAACATGAGCGCCAGGCACGACTGGCTCAACGGCGCAGCCTCGATGGCGAACAAGCCGCGCTGGAATCACAGCAGCTCCCCCCCACCCGCGAACACCTGCAACGTGCCCTCCTGGCGCTCGAAGCGCACCTGGCAAAAAAACCCGGGCTGCTCGTCAACCTGCTCAGCCTGTGGGGGGCACACCGTACCTGGACCGCCCACCAACGCGTGCTCGTTGGCACCCATATGCTGGCGAAGGATGCCTTCGACAGCGTGCAGCGCCAGCTGGAACGACTGCGCCTGCAACTTGGCCAGCTCAATCAGCAGTTGGCGGCCGACGAACAGGCTATTGACGAAGCCATACGCCACGCCTCCTTGCAGATAGACAAGGCCCGCAGCGTTGCACAGGCGGGTCAAGCCGAGCATCTGCTGACCTGGCTGGAGCAAGGCCAACTGGGCAGGGGCACACACATCGAGCTGCGCGAACCCTGGATTCTCGAAGGATGGCGTCAAGCACGGGCAAACGTCTTCATCGAAGCGCTGAAGCTACACCGCACATTCTTGCAGATTGAAGCCTCACGCCTGGGCTATAACCTGAGCTTCATCACCAGCCTGCTGACCGGCGGCCGTTACCGTGGTGTATCCCAGGCCGTGATACGGTCGGCTTGGGCTTCGCTGTTCATGGTGGTGCCGGTCCTCAGCAGTACCTTCGCGTCGTTCGCGCGCTCGTTCGGCAGCCTGGGTTGCAGTGAGATCGGCTGGCTGCTGGTGGATGAAGCTGGCCAGGCAACCCCGCAGGCCGCGGTCGGCGCCCTGTGGCGCGCACGGCGGGCGGTACTGGTCGGCGATCCGCTGCAATTGGAACCTATCGTCACCGTCTCCGACGCGGTGCTCGAACATATGCGCACCCGCTATCACGTCGACGCGCATTGGCTGCCTAACCGACAGTCCGCACAGACCCTGGCCGACCACGCCACACCCTGGGGCCGAATGGCCGGCCCTCAGGGCCAGAAATGCTGGGTCGGCCTGCCACTGGTGGTACACCGTCGTTGCGATCGTCCGATGTTCGACCTGGCGAACCGTATTGCCTACGACGGCGCCATGGTCTACGGCACCATTGCCCCGTCTGCGGCCAAGGAAACCCCCGCTCGCCTGCTCACCGGGTGGGTGCATGCCAGCGGCCCGTCTTCAGGCAACTGGGTCGATAACGAAGGCCACGCCCTGGATCGCCTGCTCAGCGTGCTCGAGGCCGACGGCGTGCCGCCCGGCAGCATTGCAGTCATCACCCCTTTCCAGGATGTCCGTAATCAACTCAAGGACCGCGATCTCGGCAAGCGCGTGCACGGCACCATTCACACCATGCAAGGCAAGGAAGCTGCGGTGGTCATCCTGGTACTGGGCGGTAACAGTGAAAACGGCGGCGCACGCAATTGGGCCGTCTCACAACCCAACCTGCTCAACGTCGCCGTGACCCGAGCCAAGCGCCGCCTGTATGTAATTGGCGACCGCAGCGACTGGCAACAGCGCAATCTGTTCTGTGACGTCATGGAGTTGTTACCTGCCCTTCACCCGGTGACTGCCGACACGGGCGCATGAAAGGCGAAAAGCGTTTTACAAACGTCACAATGCCTCTTCGTTTCGCAGTTGTTGGCGCATGTCATCACAGGCTTTCGACCAATCCGTAAGCCATTGCGGCATGCCTGGCGAATCCTCTGGCAACCCCAATTCGCGGCAGAAGGCAGAAGGTGAAATGGTGCCTTCTGCCGAGCGAAACAGACCGCGCATCACGACAACGGCAACCACGCGTTTGCGACTGATAAATCGATGCTCGAGGTAGCTCCACTTCGCGTCCCAGCCAAGCATCCTCGTATGGATTTCGAAAGACTCGAAAAGCTTCAGTTCACGGCGAAACTTACCCCAGGTGTCTCCAACGATAGGCAACGCCTTGGCACGCAACGCGACCCGAAATGCACCGCTGCGCAGCACATAGTCCATTCGGGCCACATCGGCCAGCGTGAAGTATCGACCGTTGGTAACGTGGCGATTGAAGTCCAGATCCAGAGGCCAGACCCGCAGGCGGGTTACGGTGGTTGCCAACCCGTCGACAGGTCTACGCCAAGGTCTACGAAAAAGCAGGAATAAAAGCCGAAACCAGAGATTCATATGCGCCCGGATGTCTGAATGAGCAAAAAACTTTAGAGCAATGCGAGGCACTCAGATATGTCCGAAACTGACTGTTTTCATCCAAGGCGCACAATTGGGTTTGCACGGGTCAGAAGTACATCTACCGTGCCGGCCGGTTAGACAGTGGTCAAACAAGGCTGCTGGAAACGTTCATTGCCGCACCAGGCTAGCGTGTGACCTGGTCCTGCTCTTCCGAGGTTTTCAACTTTCTCAGGTACCTCAACAAAAGCCCCAACTATTCAAAAATCAAAAATCTTACGCACACAACAAAACGCTTATATTTTATTTTCAACCCAACAAGGCGTCTTAATACTCCCGGGGAAAAGTGCTGGTTTACCCAAGTAAAATCCCTGCGCCCAATCAGCACTTGCCGCCAGAAGTCTTTGACGATCAGCTGAGCGTTCGACACCCTCTACAATCACGCAAGGCGCCAATGTCTTGCATAGTTTTACAAGGTGTTCGAACGTGTCACTGGCACGCGTACTTTCCCGTGCTCGGTGCAAGTACCCCATGTCAATTTTTATAATGTCCGGTTCAGCATCACGCACAAACGACAGCGTACTGAAACCTGCGCCAAAATCGTCGATTGCTATTCGACCGCCCAAGCGACGCATACGCAGGACGAAATCAACCGATGTGTCGCAAGAGGAGATCGACGAACTTTCGGTGATTTCGATAATCAAGCGCCGGGCAATATCAGGCTCGCCTCGCAGGGCATCAAGAATGGGCTCCCATAGAGCGTCCAGCGTCGCACTCTGCGCAGAAATATTGCACCCCAAGCTGATTTCTGGATGGGCCCGCAGCGTTTTTATGAGACTCATCACGACATAACAATCAAGCAAACGAATGGAGCGTTGCGCCTCAAGTATAGGAAAAGGGTTGATATTCATCCGACCACTGACATGCCGCAGCAAACCTTCATGGTACAAAATACCGGCCGCGCCCACAGCCATAATAGGCTGAAAGGCAAGCCTGAAATGTTTACGCGAAAGTTGCTTATAGAACCAGCGTACGAATTCAGCCTCTTTATTTTGCGTCAGACTACAAAAGTCCAATTCCGAGCTCATGAAACCCCACTAACTTGAGCGCTCTGCCCGATCCAAATATTGGCAACAACCTCCCCTGCATCAATTATTACAGCCGCTTGGCTGTAAGGTGCATCCATCACCCAGCAGAATACTCACATCAAAGTTTCAATTTGGACAGTGTTCCCAGATACCATTATCATGTCCGCACACACCGACATAGATAGAGTATTTACTCTGACGTGTTCATTATCGGCTCACGTGAGTGGCGGACGTCAAAGATGCGCAGCATTTCAACAGCTATTTTTGCACCTTTCGTACAAGCACTCGCTCAGAACGGCATTCAGGAAGACCTCATATTCCGCCGCCTCAATGATCTGGTTGAACTCGATGTTTCAACAGCGCATCGCATTGAGTTGGCAGCTGTTTATAACATTCTTGATCTCGCTGTCGAACTCACCGGAAACCCGGAAATTGGACTTGACGCGTATAGTTATAGCCATCTCGGCAGCCTGGGTGCTGCCGGGTACGCAATCATGTCCAGCCCCACTCTGGGAGTAGCTATAGAAAGAGTGGCCAGCTATCACCCTCTTGCCACCGACGGTTCCAGGATCACCGTAGAACGACACACAGGCGTGATACGCGTGAGCGGTTTCGAGGAGGGAATGCCTCATCTTCCGGCCCCTCGATCATTCCTGGATGCCGGTGCAGCACTGTTTATAGGCTTGATGCACTGGTTGGTGCCCCACGTAAAGCCACTGCCCTTGGCAGCGCACTTTCCGTATCCAAAGCCTGCAGACACTCAACGACTCGAGCAGATGTTCAGCTCCGATCTGAGTTTCAACGCCCCTCACATAATGCTCATCTTCAGCAGTGAAATTTTCGATCTGCCCTTGATCACCGCAGACCCCGCACTGGAACTCATCCATTGCCATTACGCCGATGCACAGTTGAGGGCGATCAATGGCTCACCCGAGTTGCAGATACGTCGATACTTATCAGACGCCATGCCCCGTGGAGAGCCATGTACCTTGGAAATGGCGGCCGCTCATCTCGGTAAAAGTGCAAGAAGCCTTCAGAACGCGCTGGAAAAGGAAGGCACAAACTTCACTTATCTCCAGGACGAGTGTCGCCGTCTATTAGCCCGTACGTTACTGCTCGACTCTTCGCGCAGCCTCAAATACATAGCCCTCACCGTCGGCTTTCGCGAGCTCAGCAGCTTTCATAAAGCCTGCCTACGCTGGTTCGGCGCGTCGCCGGCGCAGTTGCGCGAGGCCAAACACATTCAGCCTTGAAGAATACAGCGCAAGAGCACATTGCATGTGTGCGCCCTTGCGTGCCATCCAAGTGCTGAGCACCAGTCAGAACGGTATTTCCCCGTCAATATTTCCCACCACATTCGCCTGTCCCCACCGAAACTTTCCAACGAAAGAGGTCGAACCGCCCACTCGCTAAATCGCAGGCAAAAAAAAGCCACTCGTTAGAGTGGCTTTTTCATAATGCTTGGAGCGGGAAACGAGACTCGAACTCGCGACCCCGACCTTGGCAAGGTCGTGCTCTACCAACTGAGCTATTCCCGCTTGGTGATGCGCATTCTATAGAATTCTTGAAGCCCGTCAACCTCTTGATTCAAAAAAGTTTTATTTCTTTTCAACGGTGGTGCGCAGATGAGGCCAGGCAGCGCGTAAATACTGGAGCATGGACCACAACGTCAGGCCCGCCGCGATCAGCAGCAGCGCGTAGCCAGTCAGCACCCAGAAGGAGAAGTCCGATGGGTTGGCCAGCAGGATGACCAGCGCGAGCATCTGCGCGGCGGTTTTCCACTTGCCCATGTTGGACACCGCGACGTGGGCGCGGGCGCCGATTTCGGCCATCCATTCGCGCAGGGCCGAGACGACGATCTCGCGGCCGATGATCACGGCGGCCGGCAGGGTCAGCCACAGGTTGCCATGTTCCTGCACCAGCAAGACCAGCGCCACCGCCACCATCAGTTTGTCGGCCACCGGATCGAGGAAGGCACCGAATGGCGTGCTTTGCTCCAGGCGGCGCGCCAGGTAGCCGTCGAGCCAGTCGGTGGCGGCCGCAAAGGCGAATACCGAACTGGATGCGGCATAGCTCCATTCGTACGGCAAATAGAACAACAGAATGAAAATCGGAATAAGCAGGACGCGTAGAACGGTAATCAGATTAGGGATATTCATCGGCACAACTGGCTACGAGGTGGAAAGGCATTCTATTCGCTATGCAGATTCGCATAAATCAACTCAGCGAGCTTTTTACTGATACCGGGAGCTTTGGCTATTTCGTCAATGCTGGCACGGGATAGCTCCTGCAAGCCACCAAAATGTTTAAGCAAGTCGCGACGTCGCGTCGGGCCGACCCCCGCCACCCCTTCCAGGGTTGAGGTTCGCCGGGTTTTACCACGGCGGGCACGGTGCCCGGTGATGGCGAAACGGTGGGCTTCGTCGCGGATTTGCTGGATCAGGTGCAACGCAGGTGAGTCGCCCTTCAAAGTGAACTCATGGGCGGCATCATTCAAGTACAACGTTTCGAAACCGGCCTTGCGTGTGGCGCCCTTGGCCACGCCGAGCAGGATCAGGTCAGGCACCGCCAACTCGTTGAGCACGTCACGGGCCATGGACAACTGGCCCTTGCCACCGTCCACCAGCAGGATGTCCGGCAGCTTGCCCTCGCCGTCCTTCAATTTGCTGAAGCGCCGCGTCAGGGCCTGGTGCATGGCGGCGTAGTCATCACCGGCGGTGACGCCTTCGATGTTGTAGCGCCGGTAGTCGGACTTGATCGGCCCTTCCGGCCCGAACACCACGCAGGACGCCACGGTGGCCTCGCCGCTGGAGTGGCTGATGTCGTAGCACTCCAGGCGCTGTGGTGGTTCGTCCAGGTTGAGGACTTCGGCCAGCGCATCGAAACGTGCGGCGACGTGCTGTCGATTGGCCAGGCGCGCGCCCAGGGCCTGTTCGGCATTGGTCACCGCCAACTGCTGCCAGCGCGCGCGGGTACCGCGTACACGGTGGCTGATGTCGAGCTCACGGCCGCGCAGCTCGTGGATCGCCTCGATCAGTGTCGGGAAGTCTTCGTGCACCACGTTGACGATCAGCTCGGACGGCAAGTCGCGTTCGGGGCTACTGACGTAGTACTGGCCAAGGAACGCGGCCATGACTTCGGCCACTTCCTCATCGATACCGGTCTGCGGGAAGAAATTCTTGCTGCCCAGCACACGCCCACCGCGCACGCTGATCAGGTGCACACAGGCGCCACCGGGGTTGACGAAGGCAGCGATCACGTCGACGTCACCAGTGCCGCCTTCCATGCTTTGCTGGTCCTGCACGCGACGCAGCAGGGAGATCTGGTCACGCAACTCGGCGGCGCGCTCAAAATCCAGGGTGCTGGCGGCCTGCTCCATCGCGGCGGACAGCTCGTCTGTGAGCGCATTACTGCGTCCTTCAAGGAACATCACCGAATGGCGTACATCTTCGGCGTACTCGGCCGGCTCCACCAAACCCACGCAAGGCGCCTTGCAGCGCTTGATCTGGTATTGCAGGCACGGCCGGGTGCGGTTCTTGTAGAAGCTGTCTTCGCACTGGCGCACAAAAAAGGTCTTTTGCAGCAAGCTCAGGCTTTCACGAATCGCCCCGGCGCTGGGGTACGGCCCGAAATACTTGCCCTTCTGCTTCTTCGCACCGCGGTGAATGCTCAGGCGTGGGAAGTTGCCGTCGGACAAAAACACGTAGGGGTAGGATTTGTCGTCACGCAGCAGGATGTTGTAGGGCGGCCGCCATTCCTTGATCAGCGTCTGCTCAAGCAACAGCGCTTCGGTTTCATTGGCGGTGATGGTGGTTTCGACCTGGGCGATGCGTGCGACCAACGCTGCTGTCTTGGGCGCAAGGCCGCTCTTGCGAAAATAGCTCGCCAGACGGTTCTTCAGGTTCTTGGCTTTACCGACGTAAAGCAGGCGCGCCTCGCTGTCGAACATGCGGTACACGCCGGGGCGGCCACTGCAGGTTGAGAGAAAGGCACTCGGATCGAACGGCGTGGTCATGTCAGGCGCTGGCGTCCACCATGCCGTGGCGCACTGCGAGCAGGGTCAGTTCAACATCACTGCTGATGGCGAGCTTCTCGAAAATGCGATAGCGGTAGGTGTTGACGGTCTTGGGCGACAGGCACAGCTTGTCGGAAATCGTCTGCACCTTCTGGCAACCGACGATCATCAAGGCGATCTGGATTTCCCGCTCAGACAGCGCATCGAACGGCGAATCGCTGACCGGCTGGAAGGATTTGATCGCCAACTGCTGGGCAATCTGCGGGCTGATGTAACGCTGGCCGGCAAACACCAGGCGAATGGCTTGCACCATCTCGGCCAGGCCGGCGCCCTTGGTCAGGTAACCCGCCGCCCCCGCCTGTAGCAAACGGGTCGGAAACGGATCTTCCTCACACACCGTCACCACCACGACCTTGATGTCCGGATGGCTGCGCAACAATTTGGTCGTGGCGCCAAGACCGCCGATGCCAGGCATCTTGACGTCCATCAACACCACATCGGGTTTCAACTCCCGAGCCTTGATCAGGGACTCTTCCCCGGACTCGGCCTGGCCGACTACTTGCAGGCCATCGATGTCAGCCAGCATTCGTGTAATGCCTGTACGAACGAGATCATGGTCATCGACTACTAGCACCCTAATCAAGCAGACACCTCGCGATATGGTCTTATAGGTTGCTGAACACCTTAGCAAAAAACCAAGGCGCAGACCTAGCTACACGCGTCATATATATAGAGTTTGGGTACACGGCAGTCGTCCGCCAAACAGCGAACGCCCGGGTTTGCGGGGGAAAGGCTCAGGAATCCCGGTGCTGCGGCTTGGCCTTGCCATTCAGCGAGGCTGAATGCTCAGCCAGGGTCGACGTCAGGCGGCGGATTGCATCCTGGTCTTCCTTGAGCATCGAGCGGTAATCGACCAACACTTTCTCTTCAACTTGACTCAATTGGTCCAATTGAATCGGCGTGGGACTGCCTGTCAACACGAACAAAATATCCACACCTCGCTCGGCAACCCTGGAGAGGTAGTCGGCTTTGGGCGCCCGCCCGCCACTTTCATACTTGCCTTGTGCGTTGGCTTCAACGCCTCCTATTTCGCCAAAAACTTTTTGCGACAGGCCAAGTCGCTCTCTTTCTTGCCTCAAACGCGAACCGATTCCACTCATTTGGATGTATGATCCTATTTTGCACACCTCAAGAGGTGACACATCATCTCTTTATTAAACAAACTTGAACGGTTTTGAACTATGCCCGGAATCCGTACTGCTGCACAAGCCAAGGCCTGGCTAGAACATCAAGGAAAGTCAGTGCAAGCGTTCGCCCGAGAACATGGCGTTGATCCGGCAACCACCTATCAAGTGCTCGCTGGGCGCAAAAAGGGACGACGTGGAGAAGCCCACAAGGTAGCGGTCCTTCTGGGCATGAAAGAAGGGATCATCCTTTCTGAGGCTGATGGCCAAAACAATGATCAGGAAATCGTCTCCTGAAGCCAGTATGCGCTTATTAGGATTCAGTGCAGGGTTAGCTTGATCGACAGGTGCGCTCCATGCGCCAAAAGCAGTCTTCCTCACCGACGATACTCAGCCCCATGCGCTGATACAGCCCTCTTGCCGGGTTGGTCTTGAACACAGTCAAACGCAACAAACCCTGCCCGCATGCCTTGAGAGCCATCTGCTCCAGCACCCAACTCCCTGCACCCTGCCGGCGACAATCTTCGAGCAAATGCAGTTCGCGGATATACAGTGCCCGGCTGTCTCGGCTCAGGCTGATAAAACCCAGGACACTGTCGTCACGGCAGATCAGCCAGTTTTCCCGGCCGGCCCAAGCCGTATCAAATCCCTCGTTGGACCACAGCAAACCGTACTGCGTGTAATAGCGACCCATGGCCTCATGGGTCAGCGTTCGTGCGAACGGCAGGTCGCGGTCTGTGGCTGCGCGCAGGTGGAATGCCATTTACACGACCACCACTTGGCCAGCCCATTCCCCGCCCTCACGCCGGGCAAGCACCAGCGCGTCACCGACGCCCGGCGCAGCAGCAAGCAAACGACCACCAGCGGCCCAGATCGCACTGCGACCGGCACACACATAGCCACCGGACGGGCCGCCATGATTGGCCATCAACACCAGCAAGCCATGTTTGGCGGCATAACCTTGCAACAACGTGCTGTCAGTTGCGTAGCCTGCTTCGCTGATCAATACACCGGCGGCGTAAACCGTCGCACCCGCTTCAGCGGCAGTATGCGGATGACTGGCGTGGGAGAAGTCTGCACAAACTGCCAACGCAATCCGGTCGTCCGCCCACTCCAAAACCGCACCGCCCTGCCCCGCAATAAACGCGGCTTCTTCGCCTGGGTGCAGATGCTGTTTGGTGTACACCGCCAGGGAGCCGTCCGCCCCCAGTACCAATGCGCCGATCATCACCCCCGCTTCAGGTGTCAAGCGGATTGGCATCCCCACCACGGCGGTCAATCGCAGCTCCCGCGCCATCTCACGCAACGGCGTGAGCAACCTGTCCTCTGGTGTTATCGCCAGCTCGGCAGCCAAACACGGCTCATAGCCAGTCAACGACAACTCCGGAAACACCAACAGCTGCACGGCGTGCTCCGCCGCCACACGCATAAAGGTCAGGTGCCGCTGCAGATTGGCCCGCACGTCGCCCGCGATAGAGAGGGATTGAGCAGCAGCAAGGGTTAAGGCAGTCACGGTCGCGTCCCGGCAATCATTGTCAAAGTATGACAAGCATATCTCGACCGATAGCCGTGGGTAGCCCCGCGCCATAGAAATTACTGATTGAATCCTCCTGCATGCCTCGAGTAAGCTCCCCCCATCATTTGGAGACACACCATGTTGCAACTCACCCACACTCAGGTTTGCCTTGCTGCCAGCGCCCCGCGCCTGGTGTCGGCTACCCGCGTGAACGGTTCGAGCGCACCTGTCAGCTTTTATTTTGGGTATTGGTTTAGCCACTGGCGCGCCTGATACCTGAAATCGGCGCCCACTACTCAAGGGGTCGCCTACCAGAGAAATCTAACCCCCGGTCGGCTCCCCGACCGGGGGTTTTGTTTTTCAGGCCCTTATAAATTCAGCAAGAACACTTAAAGGACACACGACATGAACTACGCCACCTATTACCGCTACGACACTTCCACTGCATGGCGATTTAGCAAGCTCCGTTCGGGACAGCCTGCCGCCTCCGATCGGTCACCTATTGGTGGCAAGCCAACACACGTAGCCGATACGGCCAATTGTCGAACACCCCAGTAGGGCCAAGCGTGCGGGAATAACCCGCCGCTTGCCCAGGAAGCCTTGAATATGAACTCTGCCACCGCCGCTTTGCCTGTCACCGATCTTTCCAGCGCCAATGAAGCCCTGACCCTGCGCCTGCCCAGCTCGCTTGAGCTCAAGCATCAGTTGCCCCTCAGTCCGTTCCTCAACGAACAAGTCCACAACCATCGCCAAGCCGTGCGCGCCATCCTCAATGGCGAAGACTCACGCTTGCTGGTGATTGTCGGCCCGTGCTCGATCCACGACCCCGAATCGGCCATGGAATACGCTCGCAACCTGAAGAAACTGGCCTTGGATGTCAGCGACCAGATGCTGCTGGTGATCCGTGCCTACGTCGAAAAACCGCGCACCACTATCGGCTGGAAAGGCCTGGCCTACGACCCGCACCTGGATGGCAGCGATGACATGGCCGCCGGCCTCACCCTGTCCCGCCAGCTGATGCGCGAAATGTTGCGCCTGGGTCTGCCGGTTGCCACCGAGCTGCTGCAACCCATGGCCGCCGGCTACTTTGATGACCTGCTCAGTTGGGTCGCGATTGGTGCGCGCACCACCGAATCGCAGATTCACCGTGAAATGGCCAGCGGCCTGGGCATGCCCGTGGGCTTCAAGAACGGCACCGACGGCGGCGTCGCGATTGCCTGTGATGCGATGCGCTCGGCGTCCCACCCGCACCGCCATTTCGGCGTCGACAGCCAGGGCCACCCGGCGATCATACAGACCTCTGGCAACCCCGATACCCATCTGGTGCTGCGCGGCGGTCACCGTGGGCCGAACTACGATGTGCAAAGCGTCGCGCAGGTGAAGCACGACCTGGCCAAATCCAAGGTGGCGGCGCGGATCATGGTCGATTGCAGCCACGCCAACAGCGGCAAAGACCCGCTACGCCAGCCGGCGGTGTTCAATGAGGTGCTGGAACAACGCCTGCAGGGCGATACCTCGCTGGTGGGCATGATGCTCGAAAGCCATCTGTTCGAAGGCTGCCAGCCGCTGAGCGCGTCGATGAAGTACGGCGTATCGGTGACCGATGGTTGCCTGGGTTGGGACGGCACCGAGCAACTGTTGCGCAGTGCGGCCGAGCGTTTGCGCATGCAAAACAGAACCGACTGAGAGATGACGGCCAACCGATGGGAGGGCGCCCCCTCCCACGGTCGGATTCGTGACCTGCGGTAAAGACTCCTTTTCAGATTCGACGGTTTTTCCGAAGGCGTGAGCAGCAGATACTCGACGCTACTGTTCACCCCCTTCAGGAGTTACTGATGTCTGTCCCTACCCAAACCGTTCCGGCCTTCGGCCTTGGCACCTTCCGCCTGCAAGGCAAGGTGGTGATCGACTCCGTGAGCACCGGCCTGGAGCTGGGCTACCGCGTGATCGACACCGCGCAGATCTACGAAAACGAAGCCGACGTCGGCCAGGCGATTGCCGACAGCGGTATCCCGCGTGATGAACTGTTCATCACCAGCAAGATCTGGATTGCCAATTTCGCTGAAGGCCAACTGATCCCAAGCCTGCGCGAAAGCCTGCGCAAACTGCAGACCGACCACCTGGACCTGACCCTGATCCACTGGCCGTCGCCGGAAGACCAAGTACCCGTCGCCGAATTCATGGGCCAGTTGCTGGAGGCCAAGCGCCTGGGGCTGACGCGCCATATCGGCATTTCCAACTTCACTGTCGACCTGATGAAACAGGCGATTGCCGCGGTCGGCGCCGAACACATCGCCACCAACCAGATCGAGCTGCACCCCTACCTGCAAAACCGCAAAGTGGTGGATTTCGCCAGCGCCAACGGCATTCAGATCACTTCGTACATGACCCTGGCCTATGGCGAAGTACTGAAAGACCCGGTCATCCAACAGATCGCCGAACGCCATCAAGCCACGGCAGCCCAAGTCACCCTGGCCTGGGCCATGCAGTTGGGTTACGCGGTGATCCCGTCGTCAACCAAGCGCGCCAACCTGGAAAGCAACCTCAAGGCCCTGGAGCTGACCTTGAGCGCCGCCGACATGGCACAGATTGCCGGCCTGGAGCGTGGCCATCGCTTGACCAGCCCCAAGGGTATCGCGCCGAAATGGGATTAAACCCCGGGCGCCGGCGTACGGGATAATTCCCGCAGCCACGGCAACACGCGCAAGCCACGGGCCGCCGTCGGGGGGTCGATGATGTCCATGAAGTGTTCAAGGTTGACGTGGTCCGGCACCCCCGGCAAACGCACGAGCACCGCTGGGGCGATACCAGCAGGTTGGCCAAGGTCCAGGTGGTCGTAGACCAGCACATGACGTACCTGAGGCTGCGGCCCGCTGGCCTGGGCCGCGAGCCCCGCGTTGATGATCAGCACATCAAACGGCTTCGCCGGGATGGCAGTGAGGATCTGGACTTCATCGAAGGTCTGCACCGGCACTATCCGGTGATACCCCAGTTGGTTGAGCATTTTTTCGATGTGCAGCCGCTGCAGGTGCTGTTCATCGGCAATCAGGATGGTTAGTGCTTTGTTCGGCATGGCAAACCCCTGGGCAGGCAGCGCTCGTCAGTGAGCGCCGCCCATTTTCCAGACATCTTCCGAAGACAAAATCAGGCTTGTTCCCCCTTCGCGTAGGAGTTCTCCCAAACCCACCGAACGGTACTCAAGGTTGATTGCAATAAACGCTCAATCTCTGCTGCAGATCAGCGCAAGCGTCACTCACCGCGTCAACCGCCGCCCCAAGAGCCGTCTTGTCCTTGGCTTCACACACCGCCTCCAGCGTTTCACAACAGCTGATCAGCGCCTGCGCCTTGACCATGCGCGCTCCACCCTTGGCCCGATGCGCAACGTCGTGCAACCTGGCAAAGTCGGCCTCTTGTCGCAGCGTCGGCAATAACGCGCGATCCGCTTCCAGGCTGTCGAGCAGCGGCGTCAACAATTCCTTGAGAGCGCCGCGATCATTTTCCGTCAACGCGATCAGCGCGCTCAAGTCATACGCCTCGACGGCATTCGCCGCAGCGACGCTCGCCACCCGCGAGGCCAACGCCGCTCGCAAGTCATCCAGCCCGGTGGGTTTGAACAGGCAGCCATCCATTCCCGCTTGCCGGCAGCGCTCGGTTTCTTCCGGCTGCGCATTGGCCGTAAACCCCAGGAGTAAACACGGCACCAGCCCCCGTGCCTGCTCTTGAGCACGAATATCCTGCGCCAGCTGGTAGCCGTTCTTGAGCGGCATATTGCAATCGGTGATGACACCATCAAATTCCCCCGACTGCCAAAGCGCCAGCCCCTGAACACCGTCTTCGGCGGCGGTGATTCGGTGCCCCAGGAAGCTCAACTGTCGCGCCAACAACAAGCGGTTGGCCGGATAGTCATCCACTACCAGGATGTTCAATGCCCGGGCGGGTGGAGTGTGTGCAACCGCTGCTCCCGTCTCGAGCGCTGACGCCGCTGCCAGGTCCAGTTGCATTCGCACATCAATCCGCGTGCCCTGCCCCAGCACACTGCTCAACTGCAACTGCCCCCCCAGCATTTCGCACAAGTTGCGGCTGATCACCAAACCCAGGCCGGAACCGCTGCGCACCGACTGCTCGTTGTTGCTGCCCTGGATAAACGGGTTGAATAGCCGCTGCTGATCTTCAGCGCTGATGCCGATCCCGGTGTCCAGCACCCACAGCCGCAATATCAGTTGGTCAGCCGTCACCTCCCCTTGCGCACCGAGCAACACCTGGCCGCTGGCGGTGAACTTGATGGCATTACTCAGCAGGTTGGACACCACCTGCTTGAAACGCAGGGGATCGATCAGCACCGTGCGATCAATTGATGGGGCCAGTTCAACCTGCAGCGCCAGGCCCTTGGCCCGCGCCAAGCCCTCGAATACCCGCGCCACGGACATCAACAGGTCGCGCAGGTTGGCCGGCTCCAACGCCAGAGAAATATGCCCGGTCTCAATGCGGGCAATGTCGAGAATATCGCCGATCAACTCCAACATGCCGTGGGACGCCACCGAGGCAACCTCCAGCGCATCACGATCAGCCCGGCCCTGCTCGGCGTTTTTCAACGCCAACTCGATCATGCCGATCACGGCGTTCATTGGCGTGCGGATCTCATGGCTCATGGTCGCCAGAAAAGTCGTCTTGGCGCGGTTGGCAGCGTCGGCCTCGTCCTTGGCGTCCTGCAATTGGCCCAACAGGCGCTGGCGCTCGCTCACATCCACCCAGCCAGCGATCATGCCCACGACCTTATCGTTGCCATCGCGGTACGGCAGCATCCACTGGTAGATCGTCAGGACATCCCCCGAGGGCAACCGAAGTATCCGGTCATGAATCTGCGGCTCGCCCCGGGCCATCAACTGCAGGTAGTCCTCATGAAACGACTGGGCCTGCGGCGGGTTGCCGGTGTCGGTTTCCACGACAGTCTTGCCGATCACATCCTCGAGCTTGAAGCCGAACACATCGAGGTAGGCGTTGTTGCAGGCCATCAAGCGGCCCTGGCGATCACGCACATAAATCGGGTGCGGCGTGCCGTCGATCAGCACACTCATAAAGCGCATCTGATCACTCAGCGCCCGCTCCGCCTGGGCCCTTCGGCGAATCAGGTTACGCAGGTAGATCGCCCAGCCCAGGGTAATCAGCAACAACAGCGCCGCGAGGCCGAACCCTTGAAGAATTGCGTTGCGATGCCGCAGCCAATAGCTGTCCTGGATGATCACCTCACTGCGCCAGTGGTTGCTCAGTTCGTCCATTTCTTCGGGCGTGATGCTCAACAGTGCCTTATCCAGGATCGAGTACAACTCCAACTGGCTGCGGTTGACGCCAAACGTCACACGTGCCGGTTCCGTGCCGACAGTGCTGGTCACCCTCAAGCGATCGCGGTAATAGCGGGCAATCATGTAGCGCGCACTGAGGAGCGACAGCACGGTCGCGTCGACGTTGCCACTGGCCACCATCGCCATGGCTTGCTCAGGGCTTTCGGTATCAACAAAGACGATGCCGGGATAGTCGCGGGCAATTCGCTCGCCCAGGCTGTTGCCACCGACAAAGGCCAGGCGCTTGCCGTGCATATCTTCCAGCGTGATCGGGCTATTACCCTCAATGCGGCTGACGAGCACATAGGGACTGCTCAGGTAGGGCCGGGTAAAACGGATCTTGTCAGCGCGTTCATTGCTGGGGGTGACGACCGCGAGCATATCGACACTGCCCGCACTGGCTTCGTCGATTTGGCGAGGCAGTGAGTTGCCCTTTACCACGTCGAATTTCAGCCCCGTACGCAAGCTGATCCGCGACAGTACCTCGGCACTCAAACCCTCGAGCTGCCCCTGCTCGTTGAAAAATGACAGTGGCAGAAACTTATCCAGAGCGGCCACTTTCACCCGCGGGTGTTTCTCCAGCCAACGTTGCTCGCGTTCACTCAGGCGCAGCCGGTCAACTTCCATGGCCCCGCCGCCACCGGCGCTCCAACGGCGCAGGATTTCCATCTGCGTGGTCACCGGCACGGCCGCCAACGCGGCATTGAGGATACGTAGCAATCGATCATCACCCCGGGTGACCGCAAACGCGAAAGGGTTGACTTCCAGGGCGGAAAAATCCGCCATGCGCACGTTATTCAGGTAGTTTTTATTGATCAGGTAACGCGTGCTGATCGCGTCGCCCAGGTACACATCCGCCTGCTCGAACGCGACCGCCCCCAGCGCCTCAAAGGACGAGGCGTAGAGCAGCAAATGGGCGCGGGGGTAAAATTTCTGTACCGCCTCGGGCTGCATATAGTGATACAGCATGGCCACGCGCTTGCCGGCCAGGTCGGCACTCAAACCCTGGGCTTCTGCGCTGCGGGTCGCCAGCACCGGTTGGTCATTGGCATAGGAGCGCGACAGCGCCAGTTGCGGGTCTACCGCTTCAAAACCGTTGGCGGAGCCGAGAAAATCCACTGCGCCCTGCTTGAGCGCCTCGATGACTTCGTCGCGGGTGTCGTAGCGACGGACCTCTACCCGGATATTCAACGCCTGCGCCACCAGCGCCGCGTAATCGGCGGTGATGCCTTCGAAATCCTCACTGTTGCTCATGTCGAAGGGTGCGTAGTCGGGGGCCGATACGCCCATCGATAACACCCGCCGTTCGCGCAGCCAGCGCCAGTCGGCTTCGTCCAGCGCGACATTGGGGTTTTCGAGGCGAGAGTGGCCCAGCAACTGCAGCGAGTAAGGTTCGTCAAGGGCTTGCGCCGCCAGGGGCAACAGGCTCACCCAGAGCAGCGCGACCAACCCTCGCAGCGCGCGGGCGTTCATTTCAGATCAGCTGATTACGTTGCGCGAACTTGGACAAGTGCACCACCGACGACATGTGCAATTTCTCCTTGAGTCGCGTCTTGTAGGTGCTGATGGTCTTGTGGCTCAGCAACATGTCCTCGGCGATTTCCTTATTACCCAGGCCCAGGGCCAACTTCTGCAACACCGTCAATTCGCGATCAGACAGTGCTTCCACCAGTTCAATCTCGGACGCTTGCAAATCATCACGGCGCACTGAACTGGTGGGCAGGCTGGGGAAACAGCTGTAGTTGGACATCACTGCCTTGATTGCTTTTTGCAACTCGTGCAGCTCACCCGTCTTGGCAACAAAACCCATGGCTCCAGCGCGCATGCAGCGGGTGGAAAAAAACACTGCGAGGTACGAGGTCAACACCAGGATCTTGCATGGCAAGCCCAGCGCCTTGATGCGGCTGATCACTTCCAAACCGCCC
This sequence comes from Pseudomonas sp. RP-B7, assembly GCF_059803535.1. NCBI lineage: Bacteria > Pseudomonadati > Pseudomonadota > Gammaproteobacteria > Pseudomonadales > Pseudomonadaceae > Pseudomonas > Pseudomonas sp. RP-B7. The sequence goes on along the minus strand of NZ_JAPFHC010000032.1, from coordinate 51,405 downwards.
AGCTTGGGCATCGCCAAGTCGAGGATAATTAGGTCGGGGCACTGTTCTCGAGCGATCTGCATGGCATCGGCGCCATTGCCCGCCTCGAAGATTTCATTGAAACCTTCCTGCTTTAGCAGAAAGCGAACCGTGGCACGGATGAACGGGTGGTCATCCACAATTAAAGCTTTGCTCATTAAGACTCCCCTGAAGGACAAATTAATCTGACACATCACACGGGACCCAGCTACCTGTGAGAATTGACAGTTCCGACGAGCGGTTCCGCACTTTTCCAGATGCCAGCCAGGCAGTGCCTGGTCCCTCCAATTGAACAACACCATTGATGCCTGAAGTTCTGCGCAGCCTCTTAGGTAGCAGCAAGCGCGCAACCTTAACAATGAAGTGATGTTTGAACTGAAGGGATAGTCCTGACTGCGTGTAGGATTTATCCGTAGGAAATCAGTCAGTCGTGCTCGGGCTCCAGAACGCCTGCACCACCAGGCTGGAGTTGGATATGCGTGTAACCAGTGCATCCAGCTCATCGCCATCGACCGACGTCGCAACCAAAGTGGCCTCGATCTCCACCTCTTCACTGCCAAACGGCCGCACATCCACGTCGCTGGCCGGGTAGTTGCACCGTGCGAGCTCGGCTTCCAGCAACACCATTACCGCCTGCTGCTGACTGCGCTGCGCGATCACATACAGAATGTTGGTGACCTCCGCCGACACCACATCCAGCGGCTGGCGGTTGATGTTATTGACGATCGGCCGCAGCAACGTGTTCGCTGCCAGCACAAACAACGTGCCCAGCAGCGCTTCGAGGATCAGGTCGGCACCGGCGCAAGCGCCGACGGCCGCCGACGCCCAAAGGGTGGCCGCAGTATTCAGCCCGCGCACATTGCCCTCTTCGCGCATGATCACGCCGGCCCCCAGGAAACCGATGCCCGAGACCACGTACGCCACCACCCGCACCGCCCCTTCCGCGCCGCCCAGGCGGTTGGCCATATCGACAAAAATCGCCGCCCCCACCGCCACCAGCACGTTGGTGCGCAAACCAGCCGTGCGCTGGCGATACTGGCGCTCGAAGCCGATCAAGCCGCCGAGGATAAACGCCGCACTGAGACTGACCAGGGTGTCGACCAGCGAGTCGAGGTTGATGTTGTTGATTGCCTGCATAAGAAATCTCCTCAGTTCATTGCCAGCCACATTGATGGATGTGGCTGCTGCGCGAGAACACCGTCATGCAGGTACGACCCGCTGCGCCGCGCCCATCGGGTAGGCGCAGTCAGCTTGGCCCGCCCGCCGTAAAAGGCAGGCGCGTCCGTAGCATCCCGAAATGGCTCGGGTGCTGGTCAGCGTCGATGAGAGGGAGTCCGGCAGGCGCCAGGACTGGCTGCTGCCGGGATGCCGCTTCTCGCGTGTATTGGCGAGACAACGGCATCGAAAGAATGCGCGTTACCTTGCCGAGTATGTGCCGGTAACCAGAACCGGCCGACGACTGTCGCTCGAACAAGTACCCACTGAGGGTCTCCGCTATTGATAAAACCGCGCCAAGGTTACGCCCCGACTACAGACGAGTAAACCGTAGGAAAGTTACTACATGACGAATAAGACGCTTCTTCAGGAGCGGTTCAGCCTGCTTGCGTCAGGACACTTCAATCATCCCGCGTCAGCACTTCGAGCAATTCAATCTCAAAACGCAGGTTGCTGTTGGGCTGGATATGCGCGCCCATCGAGCGCTCGCCGTAGGCCAGGTGCGCCGGCACGAACAGCGTGCGCACACCACCGACTTGCATGCCCATCAGGCCTTGATCCCAGCCCTTGATCACACGGCCCGTGCCAATTACGCACTGGAACGGTTTGCCACGCGCCCACGAGGAGTCGAATACGGTGCCGTCTTCCAGGGTGCCCGTGTACTGGGTAGTGATCAGTGCACCTTTGACCACGGTTTTGCCATCGCCCAGGCGGATGTCAGTGATCTGGAGTTGGTCGTTGTTCATGGCAAATCCCGTTGAATGCGCAAAGGCTGGGGTTTTCCCAGAATTGGTTGGGTTTGGCAAGCGCTTCAGGGTGGCACACGCAAGCCCCTTGCCAGTGGTTTGACCGCGTACCTTGCACTATCGCGAACCACAACTGTCCTAATCTCATGCCCCCCTCGCCCGCTCGGAGCCCCCATGACCCAGGATGTCCTCGCCAAAGAAACCAACCGCCGCCAACTCCAGCAGATCATCTCCGGCCTGTCCGACGGGATCATCCTTGCCGAAGTCGACCAGACCCTCCTCTGGGCCAATGAGGCGGCGCTGAACATGCATGGCGTGGACGACGTGATGGCATTGGGCGCCAACACCCAGGAATACGCCGAGCGCTTCACCTTGCGCTATCGCAACAACCACCCCGTGCTGCTGGACAACTACCCACTGGCCCGTGTGGCGGCAGGCGAGGAGTTCAGCGACGTGGTGGTGGAAGTCACCCCCACTGCCGATCCGGACAGAACGTGGGTCCACCGCCTGCGCAGCCTGGTGATCAGCGATTCCCACGGCGCACCGGAGCTGCTGGTGCTGATCCTCAGCGATGCCACCGAGTGGGCCAGCGCCGAGCAACGCTTCGAAAAAACCTTCAACGCCAACCCGGCACCCGCCGTGATCTGCCGCTTGAGCGACCTGCGTTACATAAAGGTCAACCAGGGGTTTCTGGAGATGACCGGCTACAACCGCGATCAGGTCATCGGCAAATCCGTGTACGAGCTGGATGTGCTGGAACAGGCCGAACGTAAAGACCTGGCGATTGCGCGCCTGGGCGAAGGCGCGACGATCCCGCAGATGCAGGCCGAGCTGAAATTGCCCGGGGGCGGCAGCAAGCTGGTGATCGTCGCCGGGCAACCGCTGGACATGAACGAGGAAGACTGCATGTTGTTTTCCTTCACCGACCTGGAGCCGCGACGCAAGGCGGAAACCGCCCTGCGCCAGAGTGAAGAGCGCTTCGCCAAGTCGTTCCGCCTGACGCCGGTGCCGACATTGGTGTGCAACGCCGGCAACCGCCAGGTGGTGGATGTCAACGAAGCCTTCATGAGCATTACCGGCTATATCAGTGAGGAGCTGCTCGGCAAGGCCATCGAAGACATCGATTTCATCGACAGCCCCCAGGCGGGCACACAGTTGTTTGCCACCCTGGAAAAGTCCGGCAACCTCGACGGCCAGGACCTCAAGGTGCGTAAGAAAGGCAACGAGGTGATCGATTGCGTGGTGTCCGCCGACACCGTGATCATCGATGACGTGCCCTGCTACCTGCTGGTGATGATGAACATCACCGAACGCAAGCGCTCGGAGCTGGAGCTGGTGGCGGCCATCGAGGAGGTGATGCAGGACGCATCTTGGTTCAGCCAGACACTGATCGAAAAACTGGCCAACGCCAAGAGCGTCAACAGCCCCAACCAGCCTGCCATTGCCTTCACCGACCTCACGGCCCGTGAACGCGATGTACTGGGACTTATCTGCGAAGGCTTGGCCGACAAGGAAATCGCCGCGCGCCTGAAACTGGCGCCCAACACCGTGCGCAACCACGTGGCCACGGTGTACTCCAAGCTGGGGGTGCACAGCCGCAGTGCGGCCATCGTTTGGGCCCGTGAACGCGGGCTGTTTGCCGGTGAACTGCGCCTGAAAAAATAGGCCGGCCAAGTGCAAATGCACTAGTGCAGCTAGTGCGAATTCGCCTTATTGCGGCGCCAGGCAAGCCATAACCTTCAAGACATCGAACTTATGTCTTGAAGGAACCAGCATGTTTACCCTCGCCCAACTGCGCAACTGCATCGAAGAAGGCCTGTCGCCGCTGACATGCGAGTTCACCCTGTGCCGGGATGCCTCCTTGACCCTCAAGGTATTTGACGCTGATACCGGCCGGGTGGACCTGGTGGTGACAGGGATCAGCACCAACCGGCTGCAGACCCCGCACGAAGTGGAAAAGATGGTCGAAGAGTTGCGCTACGAATTGCAAAGCAACAATGTCGGCAAGCTCACGCTGAAGGACTGGCCTTCAACGACGAACCAATGAAATAGAACACCCCACCCGCGACGATAAACGCCCCGAGCATGTAGAACATGGCGTGGGCCGGCAGGTTGGCCAGCACCAGCCCACACAACACCGGCCCCATGGCGGCGCCCAGGTTGGACAGGTTCTGCGCGCCGTAGTACATGCCGCGCAGGTGGTCCGGCGCGATGCGGTCGATAAACATATATTCGGCCGGAAACACGATGATCTCCCCCACCGTGAACACCGCCATCGCCAACACCCACCACAGCACGCTGGTGGACAGCGCAAAGCCGATCAGCCCCAGCATGAACATGCTCAAGCCGAAAATCAGCCACTGGCTCAGGTGGCGGTGGGAAATGCGCCGACCAATCACGTACTGCAAGGCAATCACCAGCACGGCGTTGGTAGTAAGGACGGCGCTGATCACGGTGTAAGTGTATTCGGCCGAGGTCGTGGTCACCAGGTATTGCGACAAGTAGGCCGTGAATTGTCCAAACACCACCGCGCTGAGCAAACCGCCGACGGTAAAGCACACCAGGCGATGATCCCTCAACAGCACACGCCCGACGGCAAGGAATGACACAGGCTTGTGTGTCGCGTCGACGGTGGTCAACGTGCGATCGCCCCAGCGCCAGTACAGCAGGAAGAACCCCGCCCCCAGCAGCGCCGACAGGATGAACGGCAGGCTGATGTCCAGCTTGGCCACCACCGCACCGAACGCCGGCCCGACGGCATAGCCGATGTTGGTCAGGGTGTACTTGATCGAGAACACCTCGCTGCGCGCGTCTTCAGGCAACAGGCTGGCGAAACCGGCCTTCACGGCGATGTCGATGACCGCGTAAGCGAGGTTGATCAGGATCAGGCAGCTGTAGAACACCCAGATATTCTGCGCGAGGACCGTGCCAATAAAGCCCAGCACGAACAGTACGCTCAGGCAGAGCAACAGCCGGTAACTGTTGATGCGGTCGACGAGAAAACCACCGTACACGCTGAGCAATGAACCGACGATCAATGAACTGCCGATCACCAGGCCGACCTGGGTGATGTCCAGGGAGAAATGGCTGGTAAGGTAAATCACAAGGTAGGGAAAGGTAATTGCCTTGGCCAGCGTCAGCATCAATGTGGCGGACAACAACAGGTTCACGGTGCGGGGGTAGTTTCTTATTGTGGCAAGCATCCTGCTCTCTTTCCTTGAAGGTAACGCGGCCTTTTAAGCCGCCTACCTTAACGCAAGAATCGGGACAACAGGCAGGTCATTTTTTGACGGGCGTGATCTCAAGGATGGTGCCGTTGGTGGTCTTGAGCAGCACGAATTTATCGTTCACCCGCGCCCATTGGCTGTCGGCTTCAGGCTGCTTGAGGCCGCGCTTTTTCCAATCGCTGACAGCGGATTCCTTGCGCATCAGGATGTCTGGGGCTCGATCGCCTTCTTTCAGATCACGGGTGTTGATATTCGAAGGTTGCACGGTTTCCTGGGGGGTGTCTGCGGCTTGCACGACGAAGCTCGTGCCTGACAGGCTGGTCGCAACAAACAGGCAGGCGGCTAGGCATTTGGCTTTCATGGGTGCTCCTTCAATGAATGATGCGTACCCAGATTCCGACCGCTGCCACGCAGGATCATTCAACCCATATTTCATACCTGTGGTTTGCCTTTATAGCCCGCATGCATCTTTTGCAAAGGGTGCTCGGTGGGTGTCTTGGGGCTGCCGCGCAGCCCAGCGGGAGCAAGCTCCCTCGCCACAAGGTCCTCACCTTGGTCCCATCCGGCCATTGCCCTCGTGAAATAAATCCTGTAATTTTTCATGAAATTTATAGAAATAAATTTCATGACCCCACAAGAAGAACTTGCCACCCTCGCCGCGCTGATCCACGACCTGCGCAAGCACAAGAAACTCACCCTCGCCCAGCTCGCACAAAAAATCGAGCGCTCTGTGGGTTTCCTGTCCCAGGTCGAACGCGGCCTGTCGCGCCCCACCGTGGCCGACTTGACGGCCATCAGCCACGCCCTCGACGTGCCCACCACCTACTTCTACAGCCAGCCAAAACCCAAGGCGGTGGACTGGATCACTCGCCCCAACGAGCGGCGCACGGTGTATTACGCCAATGGCATCACCGACATCCTCGTTTCGCCGAGCATGAACGGTGCCTTTTCGATGCTCGACAGCCTACTGGCACCTGGTGCCAACAGCGGCGAACAAACCATGAGCGATCGCGCCGAACAGGCCGGTTTTGTACTGGAAGGCGAGCTTACGCTGTGGGTCGAAGGTGAAAACGACTGCGTCACTCTCGGCCCCGGCGACAGCTTCCACCTGGCCAGTTTCGCCCATTGCCGCTACGCCAACCTGACCGACCTGCCCGCCCGCGTGCTGTGGGTTTACAACTAGGAGCTGCACCCGTGAAAAGCCATTCCTCTGCGTTGCTGGCCGAAGTACGGAGCTTTCGTCAGAACCATCCCGATGTGCGTTACGTCGACCTGATTGCCCTGGACATTCCCGGGCATTTCTACGGCAAGCGCTACCCGGTGGAGATGCTGGAAAAAGTTGCCGCCGGCAGCCCATTGAAGCTGCCGCAGAACGCTGTGCTGCTGGGGGTCCAGGGTGGGCTGTTCAAGATTGGCGACTACTGCTTCAACGACGGCGACCCGGACGCCAACCGGCGCCTGGTGCCCGGCACGCTCAAGCCGGTGAGCTGGGAATCACAGCCCTTGGGGCAGATGCTAATCACCTCGGATGGCACCGATGCGCCCATCGAATTCGAACCCCGCGAGGTACTGGCCAAGGTATTGGAGCGTCTGCATCACAAGGGCATTCACCCCGTGGTGGCGTTCGAATTGGAGTTCTACCTGTTCGATAAAAAACTCGCCGACGGCCTGCCGCAATTCGCCCGCGACCCGCTGAGCGATGACGCCGACGACCAGCCCAACCTGCATATCGAACGGCTGTCGCGTTTCAGCGAGGTGCTCGACGACATGGCGCAAACCGCCAAGGACCAGGGCATCGACATCACCGTGATTACCGCCGAGCTGGGCCCCGGCCAGTTCGAGATCAACTTCGGCCACCTCGACGACGGCCTGCGCGCCGCCGACTGGGCCGCCCTGTTCAGCCGCAGCACCCGCGGGGTGGCGCTCAAACACGGGTACCGCGCCAGCTTCATGGCCAAGCCATACCTGCAATACCCCGGCAGCGGCATGCATGTGCACGTCAGCCTGTATGACGGCGCCGGCAATAACCTGCTGGCGGCGCACCAGCAACAACCGCTGCGCCACGCGGTGGCGGGCTGCCTGGAGTTGCTGCCGCACTGCATGCCGATCTTCTCGCCCAACCACAACGCCTTCCGCCGCCTGGGCGGCACAGTCAACGCGGCGACCCGTGCCAGCTGGGGTTTCGAAGACCGCGACGCGTGCGTGCGCATCCCCGACTCCGATCCACGCAATCTGCGCATCGAACACCGCCTGGCCAGCGCCGACGCCAACCCGTATCTGGTACTCGCGGCGATCCTGGCAGGTTTGGAACATGGCCTTGAAACCCAGCGCGAGCCCTTCGCCCCACTCAACGAAGACCGCAACAGCGGCGCCGACTTCCCCCTGGAAATGCTCGAGGCCGTACGCGCCATGAGGCACCAACCGGTATTGCGCGATAAGCTGGGCGCCGAATTTGTCGACGTGTACTGCGAGAACAAACGCCAGGACCACTTGGCTTTTCAGCAAGAGATCCATGCGCGGGAATACCGCTGGTTTCTCTAACCCCTCTGATGGAATCACCGATGACCGAGCAAAGCGCCCCAGCCCTCAAGGAAATCTTCAACGTCGAGCGCCTGCAACACATCGCCAGCGAAATGACGGCGGTGTACCCGGCATTCGACGCCAAGGGTTTCCTCACGCACGCCACGGCCGGGCTGGCCGAGTTGTCGGTGTTGCAACGCATGGCGCGGGTCAGCGAAAGCCTGCATGCGGTAATCCCACTGGCGTACCCGCAAACCCTTGAACTGCTCTACGCCCTGGCACCGCGCCTGAACAGCAGTTTCGTCAGCCTGTTCCTGCCGCACTTCGTGGCCAGCTACGGGCAGGATGACTTCAAGCGCTCCATGGCCGCACTCAAGTATTTCACTACCTTTGGCTCCTCCGAATTCGGTATCCGCCAGTTCCTGCTGCGCGACTTCCCGCGCACCCTCGCAGTGATGCAAACCTGGTCGCAGGACGCCAACGAGCACGTACGCCGCCTCGCCAGCGAAGGCTCGCGCCCGCGCCTGCCCTGGTCGTTCCGCCTGGCAGAAGTCCAGGCCAACCCTGAACGCTGCGCGTCGATCCTCGACAACCTCAAGGCCGACCCCAGCCTGTACGTGCGCAAATCGGTGGCCAACCACCTCAACGACATCACCAAAGACCACCCCGACTGGGTACTCACGCTGATCGAAGGCTGGTCGCTGGACAACCCCCACACCGCCTGGATCGCCCGCCACGCCCTGCGCAGCCTGATCAAACAAGGCAACACCCGTGCGCTGACGCTCATGGGCGCCGGGGCGAAAGCCGAGGTGAAGCTGCACCAACTGAGCGTGACCCCCGCGGTGATCAACCTGGGTGAGCGGATCAACCTGTCGTTCAGCCTGGAATCCACCGCCGACACCGCGCAGAAACTGGTGGTGGACTACGCCATCGACTACGTGAAAAGTGCGGGGCACAGCGCAAAAAAGGTGTTCAAGCTCAAGGCGTTCACCTTGGGCGCGGGTGAACAGCACAGCCTTCGGCGCGAGCAACATATCCGTGAGCTGACCACTCGCAAGCACTATCCCGGCAAACACGCAGTCCACATATTGGTCAATGGCGAGAAGCTCGCCAGTGCCGAGTTCGAATTGCTAAAACCCTGACGATGGTCAAACGCAAGGCTCTAGAACGGGCCTTTCAGCAACATTGATTGTCGAACAATCCTGGCCTTCCCCGTTGCGATCCATTATCATCCGGCGCCTTCTCGCTACCTGCCAGGTAGCTGTTTCAATGTGTCACCCGAGGCGCCCATGTACCGTTTTTTGTTTCACCGCCCTTTGATTGCCATCAGTCTGGGGCTTGTTACCCCAGCCGTTTTTGCCGCATTGCAACCCTTGGCCGAAGCCCCGCTGGCCAGCGACACTGAGCTGCATTGCCACTTCAATCGTGACGCCAGCACCGACTGCACCACCACTTACCAGTACACCATTCTCAAGCCCAGCGGTCGCGAGATGCTCTCGCGGATCGACTTCGATTACTCCGAAGGCGATACCTTCGAAGTACTCGGCGCGCAATCCACCCAGCCCGGTGCCAAGCCGGTCGCCCTGGCGGACACGCAGATCGATACGCGCACCGCGCCCAACCCGGACCAGGGTTTCAGTCGCGACAAGCAGACCTCCCTGGCCTTCCCCAACCTGCGCGTTGGCACTCAGATTCGCTACACCGTGCGCGAGCATCACCCCGCCAAGCCGCTGATGACGCAGTTTCATTACGCCCTCAAGTTCGGCCCCAGCGCAGCCCGGCGCGACCACTTCAAGGCACGCTTTACTGCCGAGCGGCCGATCCAGTGGCGCAGTGAAGGGTTCGACGGTTTCCAGGTGACGCCATCAGCCAACGGCAAGACCCTGGACGTGGTGCAAAAAGCCCCGACTTTTCTGAACTACATCAACGAATCCCCCAACGCTGCGCTGCTGCACATCCCACGCATCGAGGTGGGCAGCGCCCTGGAACGCCAGGCGTATTTCGGCGATCTGGGCCAGCGCTACAACCAGATCCTCGGAGCCAACCTGCCGCCGCAAAGCGCCGCTGCCGTCGCCGCCGTGCGCAACCTGGCGCCGGCCGAGCAGGTTGCCCGGTTGATGCAGCACATCAACGATCACTATCGTTACCTCGGCGACTGGCGCGCCACGGAACGCGGTTATGTGCCGTTCAACCTGGCAGAAATCGAGCAGCATGGGTATGGCGACTGTAAAGACCTGGCGATCCTGTTGACCGCCCTGCTCAAGGCCAGCGGCATTCACGCCGAAACCGCCTGGGTCAGCCGCGGTGATCTGGCCGAGTCGTTGCTGATCCCCGGCACCCACGCGCCAAACCACGCCATCGTGCGCGCCCAGGTGGACGGCCAGGTCTGGTGGCTGGACCCGACCAACCCGGTGTTTGCCCCAGGCCAGACCATGCCCGACCTCCAGGACCGCTGGGTGCTGGTCAATGACGCCCAGGGCCAGGTGCGCGAGGAACATATCCCGTTGGAACGTGCCGAAACCACCCTGCGCCTGAATAAACAGGTGCACTACGACCAGCAGGGCAACGCCACGATTCAAGCAACCCTCGCCTTCAGTCGCCTGCCGCTGATGCAACTGAGTGTCGCCGACCGCCAGCAAGGCGCCACCGCCACCGACCAGAACATCTGCGCCAACTTCGGCCACGAGATCAGCGACTGCCGCGTCTCCCGCGCAGCCACAGGTTTTGTCGTACACGACGGGTATAGCATTACGGCCAACATGAGCGACCAGCGTGCCCTGGAAAAACTGGGGAACGACTACGTCTACTCCGATGAGTCGCTCAAAGGCCGCTGGGACACCTTCATCGACTACCGCCGCCAGGGGCAGCAAGCCGACCTGGACCAGGGCAATCCGCAAACGAATGACTACACCATTACCCTGAGCGGCGGGCAGATGGAAAAGACCATTCCCGGCTGCCAGGTACGCTCGCCGTGGTACGACCTGGACCTGGAAGGCAAGCGCGAGGATGGCGTCTTGCGCTATCACTATCGCCTGAGCCAGAAAATGCGCTGGCTGACCCACGATGAAATTGTCAGCGCGGCGTTTGGGAAGATGGTCGACGATGCACGGGCCTGTGCGGAGCAGGTGCATCAGGTGGTGAAACTCTAAACCTTCCTGACACACCAAAATCAAACTGTGGGAGCGGGCTTGCCCGCCCCCACAGGTTTAATCCGGTTTCAGTCAGTTAGTTTCGCCGAGCAGCAACCCTTGCTCCCGCGCGCACAACTCCACCACGTAATCCCACAACACCCGCAGGCGCACCGACTTGTGCAGCTCCCGGCGCGAACTGATCCAGTAGCTGCGCTGGATGTTCTCTGCCGGCAACAACGGCACCAGGTCCGGGTCGCCAGCCGCCATGAAACACGGCAACACGGCGATCCCCAGCCCCGAACGCGCCGCCTGGTGCTGGGCGATCACACTGGTGCTGTGAAACACCACCTTGGGGTTGCGGCAGAAGCTGCTGAGGAATTTCAGCTCCTGGCTGAACAGCAAGTCGTCCACATAGTCGATCCACGCGTGCGCCGCGAGATCTTCACGCTTTTCAATCGACGGACTGCGGTCCAGGTACGCGCGACTGGCGTAGAGGGCCAGGCGATAGTCGGTGAGTTTGCGCGTGACCAGTTGATCGACACTGGGGCGTTCCAGGTGGATGCTGATCTCCGCTTCACGGTTGAGGATGCTGACAAAGCGCGGCACGGCCACCAGCTCCACTTCCAATCCAGGGTAGCGATCAAACAACCCTCCCATGCGACTGGCGAGGAACATCACCCCCAGGCCTTCGGCGACGCCCAAGCGGATCTTGCCCAACGGCGCAGCGCTATGGGTGAGTTCGTCTTCGGCCAGCAGCGCGACGTTCTCCATGGCTTCGGCGTGCTTGAGCAGCGCTTCGCCGGCTGGCGTCAGCTCGTAGCCCTGGGCGTGTTGCACGAACAACGCGGTGCCGAGGCTCTTCTCGATAGCCTCGATATGCCGGGCGACGGTGGCGTGGGTGGTTTTCAGGCGCTGTGCGGCGGTGATCAGGCGGCCACTGCGTTGCAACTCGAGAAAATAGCGCAGGTCATTCCAGTCGAACATGACACCTCCATTGCATCAGCCTGGGCGGCGCTGTTTAAAAACGCACAGCAGCTGGGTAAAAACTAACATTTTTAAGACGAAAACTAACAACTAGGATGGGGGTAATAAGAAAAACAAGCGAGCCCTTCAGATGCCCACTGCAACTGCTGAATTCGACTACATCGTCGTCGGCGCCGGTCCCGCTGGCTGCCTGCTGGCCAATCGTCTGTCCGCCAACCCCGCCCACCGCGTGCTGTTGCTCGAAGCCGGTGGCCGCGACAACTATCCCTGGATCCACATCCCCGTCGGCTACCTGTTCTGCATCGGCAACCCGCGCACCGACTGGTGTTTCAAGACCGAAGTCCAGGAAGGCCTGCAAGGCCGTGCATTGAGTTATCCACGGGGCAAGGTGTTGGGTGGCTGCTCGTCGATCAATGGCATGATCTACATGCGTGGCCAGGCCCAGGATTACGACGGTTGGGCGGCGGCAGGCAACCCGGGCTGGGCGTGGGACGATGTGTTGCCGCTGTTCAAGAAAAGCGAAAACCATTTTGCCGGCAGCTCGCCATTTCACAGCGATGGCGGTGAATGGCGTGTCGAACAACAGCGCTTGCACTGGCCGATCCTCGATGCGTTCCGCGATGCAGCGGCGCAAAGCGGCATCGCCAACACCAACGATTTCAACACGGGTGACAACGAAGGTTGCGGCTACTTCCAGGTCAACCAGAAGGCCGGTGTGCGCTGGAATGCGGCCAAGGCGTTTCTCAAGCCGATCCGCCAGCGGCCCAATCTCACGGTGCTGACCGGCGTGGAAGTCGATCGCGTGCTCCTGGAAAACGGCCGCGCCTCGCAAGTGGTCGGCCGCCAGCTGGGCCAGTCGTTGAACTGGAAGGCACGCAAGGAAATCGTGTTGTGCGCCGGCTCGGTCGGTTCGCCAGGCATTTTGCAGCGTTCGGGGATTGGTCCTTCCAACGTGCTCAAGCCGCTGGGCATCAACCTGCTGCATGAATTGCCCGGCGTCGGCGGCAACCTGCAGGATCACCTGCAACTGCGCCTGATCTACAAACTGGAAAACGCCCGCACCCTCAACCAGATCGCCGGTTCCGTGTGGGGCAAGATGGGCATGGGCCTGCGCTACCTGTATGACCGCAGCGGCCCACTGTCGATGGCGCCCAGCCAACTCGGCGCGTTTGCCCGCTCGAGCCCGGAGCAGACCTCGGCCAACCTTGAATACCATGTGCAACCGCTGTCCCTGGAGCGCTTTGGCGAACCGTTGCACGGGTTCCCGGCGTTTACCGCCTCGGTCTGCGACCTGCGTCCGCAAAGCCGTGGCCGTGTGGACATCCGCTCGGCCAACCCGGCAGATGCGCCGCTGATCCGGCCCAATTACCTCAGCCATCCGCAAGACCTGCGGGTGGCTGCCGATGCGATCCGCCTGACCCGCCGCATCGTCGCCGCGCCGGCCCTGCGCCCGTTCAAGCCGGTGGAATACCTGCCCGGCGACGCACTGCAAACCGAGGACGAACTGCACGAAGCCGCCGCGCGGATCGGCACCACCATCTTCCATCCGGTGGGCACCTGCCGCATGGGCAACGATCCGGATGCCGTGGTCGACGCCCAACTGCGCGTGCATGGCGTACCCGGCCTGCGCATCGCCGATGCCTCGATCATGCCGCGCATCACGTCCGGCAATACCTGTTCACCCACGCTGATGATCGCGGAAAAAGCCGCACAGCTGATCCTTTCGCCGAATACAAGGAGCCTTGCCCCGGAGAGAGAACTGGTCCATGCAATCTGAATAGCGGCGCCACACCTGGCGCCGACAGTGGAACAACAATAAATAATCACTGTGAGGGCTACCCGATGTCAGAACATGTTCAAACCCTGGGCTCGGCGGCAGACGCGAGCACCGGTAACGATTCCAAGAAGGTCATCTTCGCCTCGTCCCTGGGGACGGTGTTCGAGTGGTATGACTTTTTCCTTTACGGCGCCCTTGCGGCGGTGATCAGCAAGCAGTTCTTTGCCGGGGTCAACGACACCACGGCCTTCATCTTTGCCTTGATGGCCTTTGCGGCCGGCTTTGTGGTGCGGCCGTTCGGCGCACTGGTGTTCGGTCGCCTGGGCGACATGATCGGGCGCAAATACACGTTCCTGGTGACCATCATATTGATGGGCGTGGCGACGTTCTGCGTGGGCTTGTTGCCGACCTATGCGAGCATCGGCATTGCGGCGCCGATCATCCTGATCGTGCTGCGCATGCTGCAAGGCCTGGCACTGGGCGGCGAATACGGCGGCGCGGCGACCTATGTGGCCGAGCATGCCCCGGCGGGCAAGCGCGGCTTTCATACCAGCTGGATTCAATCCACCGCGACCATCGGCCTGTTGCTGTCGCTGCTGGTGGTACTGGCCTGCCGTTACTTCACCGGCGACCAGTTCGAAGTGTGGGGCTGGCGTATTCCGTTCCTGTTTTCCATCGTACTGCTGGGCATTTCCACCTGGATTCGCATGAGCCTGCACGAGTCACCGGCGTTTCTGAAAATGAAAGAGGAAGGCAAGGCGAGCAAATCGCCGATCCGTGAGTCGTTCGGCAAGTGGGAAAACCTCAAGGTGGTGCTGATCGCACTGTTCAGTATCAACGGCGGCCAGGCGGTGACCTTCTACGCGGCGCAGTTCTATGTGCTGTTCTTCCTCACCCAGTTCCTGAAAATGGACCCGGCCCTGGCCAACATGTTGTTGATCATCAGCGTGGTGATTGGCGCACCGTTCTTTATCTTCTTCGGCTGGCTGTCGGACAAGGTGGGGCGCAAGCCCGTGCTGATGCTCGGCCTGCTGCTGGCGACCGCGCTGTACTTCCCGATCTTCAAGAGCCTGGCGCACTACACCAACCCGGCCATGGACCAGGCCAGCCAACAGGCACCAATCACCGTGCTGGCCGACCCGGCCACCTGCACCTTCCAGTTCGACCCGGTGGGCAAGGCCAAATTCGACAGCCCATGCGACAAGGTCAAGACCTTCCTCGTCAAGCAGGGCCTGCCCTACAGCAGCGCCGCCGCCCCGGCCGGCAGCCCGGTGCAGGTCAGCATCGGCGAAGTGCGCATCGACGGTTTTGACGAAGCGGCCCTGCGTGGCGCGGTGACCCTGGCGGGCTACCCGAGTTCGGCGGACGTGGCCCAGGTCAACAAAACCATGGTGGTGGTGCTGATCGTCGCGCTGATCCTGATCGCGGCCATGTGCTACGGCCCGCTGGCGGCGTTGATGGTGGAACTGTTCCCGACGCGCATCCGCTACACCTCGATGTCCCTGCCCTACCACATCGGCAACGGTTGGTTTGGCGGGTTCCTGCCGACCGTGTCGTTTGCGTTGGTGGTGTACACCGGGGATATTTTCTACGGCCTGTGGTATCCGGTGGTGGTGACCGGGGTGAGCCTGGTGGTGGGGATGATCTGCCTCAAGGAAACCCGGCACGTGGACATCGACAATAACTGAGGGCCCCCTGAACACGGGAGATTCCCCGTGGGAGCGGGCTTGTGTGGGAGCGGGCTTGCCCGCGAAAGCAGTGGATCAGTCAAACATGTATTGGCTGACACGCCGCCTTCGCGAGCAAGCCCGCTCCCACATTTGTTTTGCGGTGACCACACAAATTGCTGTACATCCATACAGATAATGGTTGATCAATGCCCGCTGACTGAGCATCCTGCACAGCATCAACCCGATCTGATGTGATGACCATGCGGCTGTACCTTTGTGAAAAACCCTCCCAGGCCAAGGACATCGCGGCCGTGCTCGGCGCCAGTCGTCGCGGCGACGGTTGCTGGCTGGGCAATGGAGTCACGGTCACCTGGTGCATCGGCCACCTGCTGGAAACCGCCCCACCCGATGCCTACGACGAAAAGTACAAGCGCTGGGTGCTGGCCGATCTGCCGATCGTTCCGGAAAAATGGAAGATGCGGGTCAAGCCCAAGACCGCCAGCCAGTTCAAGGCGGTCAAGCGCCTGCTGGGGGAAGCCCAGGAACTGGTGATCGCCACCGACGCCGACCGTGAAGGCGAGATGATCGCCCGTGAACTGGTGGAGCACTGCCGCTATCGCGGGCCGATCCAGCGCCTGTGGCTGTCGGCGCTGGACGACGCATCCATCCGCAAGGCCCTCGCCGCACTCAAGCCCGGTGCCGAGACCTTCAGCCTCTATCACTCGGCCCTTGGCCGTTCCCGCGCCGACTGGCTGATCGGCATGAACATGAGTCGCTTGTTTACCCTGCTCGGGCGTCAGTCCGGCTATCAAGGCGTATTGCCCGTGGGCCGCGTGCAGACTCCGACCTTGCGCCTGGTGGTGGACCGCGACCGCAGCATCGCCGACTTCGTGCCGGTGGCGTACTGGGCCATCGCTGTCGACCTGCGACACGCACACATGACCTTTACCGCCCAATGGCGCGCCGCCGAAGATGCCTGTGATGACCAGGGCCGCTGCCTCAACCTGCCATTGGCACAGGAGGCCGCCGCTGGCATGCGCAACGCCGCCAGCGCACGACTGGTCAAGTTGCGCACCGAGCGCATGCGCGACGTGGCGCCCCTGCCCTTCGATCTGGGCACCCTGCAGGAAATCTGTTCGAAAAAACTCGGCCTCGGCGCCCAGGAAACCCTGGACATCGCCCAGTCGCTGTACGAAACCCACAAGGTCATCACCTACCCCCGCAGCGACTGCGGCTACCTGCCGCTGAGCCAGCACAGCGACGCGCCGAAAATTCTCGCGGCGCTGGGCCGTGCAGATGCGGCAGTGAATGAACTGATGCCCCATCTCGACCCGCAACGCCGCTCCCGGGCGTGGAACGACGCCAAGGTCAGCGCCCACCACGGCATCATTCCCACCGGCGCGGGCAAGGATGTCGGGCAACTCACCGGCAAGTACCGTGCGGTGTACACCTTGATTCGCGCACGTTACCTGGCGCAGTTCCTGCCCAACCATGAATACGATCGCACCCAGGCCGACTTCGACTGTGCAGGGCAAGCGTTGCGGGCGGTGGGCAAGGTTGTGATCGAACCGGGCTGGAAGCGCGCCCTGCCGGAAGCCCTGGCGCCGGCAAAGGGACGCGACGTTGCGACACCCCAAGCCTTGCCGCCATTGGTTCAGGGCCAGGATTACGCGGTGGACAAGGTCAACCTCAAGGACCTGTGGACCCAGCCCCCCAAACCCTTTACCGAAGGCGACCTGATCAAGGCGATGAAAAACGTCGCCAAGCTGGTGCAAGACCCGCTCCTCAAGCAAAAGCTCAAGGACACCACCGGCATCGGCACCGAAGCGACCCGTGCCGGGATTATCCAGGGCTTGCTGGACCGTGGTTACCTGGTGAAAAACGGCAAGGCCCTCTCGGCCACCCCGGCGGCATTCAGCCTGATCGACGCCGTGCCCCGCGCCATCGCCGACCCCGGCACCACCGCGATCTGGGAGCAGGCCCTGGACATGGTGCAAAGCGGCGAGATGAGCCTGGAAGAATTCGTCGCCAAACAAGCGGCCTGGATGAGCAAACAGGTGGCACGTTGCAACGGCCTGCGCATGACCATCAGCGGCCCGGCGAGCCCGGCAGGCCGAGGGGCTGCCCCCTGGAAAAAGAAGCGAAAGAGCGCTCCACGCAAGACCGCGGCGGGCCCCAAGCGCGGCAAAAAACCGACAAATGCCGGGTAAAACGGGAAAAAAACCGGTGAATGACGTTTTTCGACGGGTTTAACGCCGCTTTGGACCTTGCTCCAGCGTGAGCCGTCTAGGATTCTGTAGGGGACCCGCTGACTTCCAAACAACAACACCGGAGTGGCCGCCATGAAAACCGTTGCACAAGTGCTCAAAGCCAAGGACCAGAAAAACCAGGAAGTCCATGTCATCAAACACGACCACACCGTGTTTGAAGCGCTGGTCCGCATGTCGGAGAAAAACGTCGGGGCCTTGCCGGTCGTCAAGGATGGCGTAGTGGTAGGCATCATCAGCGAACGGGACTACGCGCGCAAAATCATGCTCAAGGGCCTGTCGTCGGTCACCACGAAGGTCCACGAGGTGATGAGCTCTCCGGTGATCACCGTCGACACCCATAAAAAGGTCGATGAGTGCATGAATATCATGACCGACAGTCACCTGCGCCACCTGCCCGTGGTCGAAGACGGCAAACTGCTTGGGCTGCTGTCCATCGGCGACCTGGTGAAAGAAGCCATTGCCGACCAGGCTGATCTGATCAAGCAGCTGGAGCAATACATCCGCGGCGAATAGGCGACCCCATGCTCGATAGCCTTGAACATCAGGAAGACCACCTCGAGACCCTGCACCGGGCCATGGCGCAACGACGCTTTCTGGTACTGACCGGTGCAGGGATCAGCACGTCTTCGGGAATTCCCGATTATCGCGACAGCGAGGGTGTGCGCCGAGGCAGGGCGCCGATGATGTACCAGGAGTTCCTCGCCACCACGCAAGCCCGCCGCCGTTATTGGGCACGGGCGATGCTGGGTTGGCCGAAGGTGCGAATCGCCCAGCCGAACGCGGCCCATCGGGCGCTGGCAACTCTGCAACAACGCCAGCGCATCAGCGGGTTGGTCACACAAAACGTCGACACCCTGCATGACCAGGCCGGTAGTCATGACGTGATCGAACTGCACGGCAGCCTGCACCGCGTGCTATGCCTGGACTGCCAACAGCGCAGCGAGCGCGACGTGATCCAGCAATTGATGGAGACCGAGAACCCCTACCTGGCCGGCGTCGACGCCGTGCAAGCCCCCGATGGTGACACGCTGCTTGATCCGGCGTTCGAGGAGCGCTTCCAGGTACCCCGCTGCCCCCATTGCACCGGTCAACGCTTGAAACCGGATGTGGTGTTCTTCGGCGAGAACGTCGCCCAAACCACGGCCGCCAAGGCAATGGCGGCCGTGGCGGATGCCGAGGGCTTGCTGGTGGTGGGCTCATCGCTGATGGCGTACTCGGCGTTTCGTCTGTGCAAGGCGATGGTGGAGCAAGGCAAGCCGGTGATAGCGATCAACCTGGGCAAGACGCGTGGGGATGAGTTGTTGCAGGTAAAGATCGAGGCATCGTGCGAGCGGTTGTTGCCGTTGCTTGTTGAGCGCTTGAGATAGCAACACCACCACCTGTTTCAACTATGGAGCTGGCTTGTGTGGGAGCTGGCTTGCCTGGGATAGCGGTAACTCAGTTACAGATGTATCAACTGGCTGATCGCTTTCGCGGGCAAGCCCGCTCCCACAGGTGATTGGTGTTGATGGATAGTGAGTGTTCGGCTGGAGCTGTCGAGCTTTAGCGAAGCTGCGAAGGCGGCGACACTGTTGGTAGAGGTGTTGCGCCGCAACCCTAGAATCTCCCACAGGGGGTTTGTGTCGAGTGGACCATCCTGGATCCAAGACCACCCACACCAAAAAATGACGCCCAAGTCACATTTCCACGCATCTCCCCGTGTCCACGATGATTTATGTAGTGATCAAAAATAATCACTACATAACCGTTGACGTAACCTTTTTGTCCTTGCATTATCGAGACGTCTCCCGGATCGGGAGCGTTGGCAACAGGTGTTTTGAAAGAGCTCGTCTGACCGCCGAGCTGTTTTTTCCGGATGTGCACTGCCCACAAGGCAGATTGATGAAGCTGACCGGCCCGCAAGGATCGGTACAAGGAGCTCAAACGCTGCTTGTCTTCGTTATGAAACCATTGCGTAGCAGTTCATCAGCAAAACTACATGCATCAGGTTCAAGACCCTGCCCGTATTCGGCAGACAGACGCTGACGCCCGGTTTTCGGAACCGGAGACAACTAACGACGTATCAATTGATAGATCGCCAACTGGTCAAGGGGCTTACACATGAATCTGAACAACCAACCAACTATCGATGAATTGGCTGAGATGTTCGCAGCGCAGAAAGACACTCTCGACGACCATGTCCTGTGGATTGGCAAGTCGGGCGAAGTGCAACTTGACTGCCTGGCGCCCAATACCCAAGAAGCCGATTTTGACCGTAATAACCGTGAGTTGGCAGCGCGCTTGAAGGTGTACCGCCGCGGCCAGGGTTATGTCGGCAAGAAGGCTGCGGCTGATCGCAACTTTATCGAGCAAGTATTCGACACACTTAATAATGCTTGGGCGGCCGTCAAGGACAGCTCGCAAGTTAAAGTGATTGATCGCTACTACTAGAAAGTAACTCGCGCACTACTGTGGGAGCTGGTTTGCCTGCGATAACGGTTTAAACTTCAACACTGTTGTTGAATGTTAAATAGCTATCGCAGGCAAGCCAGCTCCCACACTTGTTTGCGGTGTATTCAGAAAGTTGGAAACCGCCCCTTCGCCGCTTCATCGCGAAAAATATCAAACAGCACTTGCGCCGCCGCCGACAGTTCATGCCCCGGCTTGGTCAGCACGCCAATCGGCCGTTCAATCACCGGATCGTTCAAGGTGATGCAATGGGCGCCCGCCTCCTCCATTTGCCGCGCACACAATGCAGGCACGGCGCTGACGCCCAAACCGCTCGCCACCATCTTGCCCACCGTCGCCAATTGATGGCTTTCCAGTGCTACCGGCAACTTCATCTGCAAGTCGCCCAGGTGTTCTTCCAGCATTACCCGAACCGTTGATGGCCGCTGCAATGTGATGAACGGCTGATCCAGCAGGGTTTTCCAGTCAATTTCGCTGCGCTTGGCCAACGGCGAATCGCCCGGCACCACCGCAATGAAGCGATCCAGATACAGCGGGGTAAACGCCAGTGACGAACCTTCAGCGGGCTCGAACGCCACGCCCAGTTCCACCTGGCGTTCGCGCACCATCTCCAGGACCTGTTCGTTGATCAAGTCATGCACCGTCACATTCACCTGAGGGTAACGCGCGCGGAATATCTTCAGGATCGGCGGCAGCAGGTTGCCGGCGAACGAAGGCATCGCGGCGACTGTCACGCGCCCGCGCTGCAGGGTAAAGCGCTGGCGCAGTTCGTCTTCGGCGTTGTCCCAGTCGGCAATCAACCGGCGAGCCAGGGGCAATAGGGATTCACCTTCAGGAGTCAGCGCGACGTTGCGGGTATTGCGGCTGAACAAGCGCCCACCCAGCCCTTCTTCGAGGCCCTTGATGGTCAGGCTCAGCGCCGATTGGGAAAGGTGCAGGCGCTCGCAGGCGGCGGCAAAACTCAGGCTCTGGGCCACGGCGAGAAAGGCCCGCATCTGTTTAACTGTCATAAGGCTACTCCGGACCACCGCTCGACTATGCAGTTTTTTAAATCAATCAACCTTAAAAAACAACTTAACAAATCAATCCAGCAGCGCAACACTCGGTTCATTGGCTGGCCCACAAACAATAAAAGAGGTGCATATGGCAGGTTTCGATAAACGCGTGGCGTCCTATGAAGAAGCGCTGGCAGGCTTGGAAGACGGCATGACCGTACTTGCCGGTGGTTTTGGCCTGTGTGGCATTCCGGAAAACCTCATCGCCGAAATCAAGCGCAAAGGCACCCGCGACCTGACTGTGGTTTCCAACAACTGCGGCGTCGACGGTTTTGGCCTGGGCGTACTGCTGGAACAAAAACAGATCCGCAAAGTGATCGCATCCTACGTCGGTGAAAACGCCCTGTTCGAAAAGCAGCTGCTCAGCGGCGAAATCGAAGTAGTGCTGACCCCCCAAGGCACCCTGGCGGAAAAAATGCGCGCAGGCGGCGCCGGCATCCCGGCCTTCTTCACCGCCACCGGCGTGGGCACTCCAGTCGCCGAAGGCAAGGAAACCCGCGAATTCAACGGCCGCCCGTACCTGATGGAAGAGTCCATCACCGGCGACTTCGCCATCGTCAAGGGCTGGAAAGCCGACCACTTCGGCAACGTCATCTATCGCCACACCGCCCAGAACTTCAACCCGCTGGCCGCCACCGCCGGCAAGATCACCGTGGTCGAAGTCGAAGAAATCGTCGAACCGGGCGAGCTGGACCCGGCGCAGATCCACACCCCTGGCATCTACGTCGACCGGATCATCTGCGGCACGTTCGAGAAGCGCATCGAACAGCGCACCGTACGCAAATAATCCGCCTCCAGCCCGAACAATAAGGACTCATAAAATGGCTCTTACCCGCGAACAAATGGCTCAACGCGTCGCCCGCGAAATGCAGGACGGCTTCTACGTCAACCTCGGCATCGGCATCCCGACCCTGGTGGCCAACTACATCCCCGAAGGCATGGAAGTGATGCTGCAATCGGAAAACGGCCTGCTCGGCATGGGACCGTTTCCTACCGAAGACACCATCGATGCCGACATGATCAACGCCGGCAAACAGACCGTCACCGCACGCATCGGCGCGTCGATTTTCTCCTCTGCCGAATCCTTCGCGATGATCCGCGGCGGCCACGTCGACCTCACCGTGCTTGGCGCGTTTGAAGTGGACGTAGAGGGCAACATCGCCTCGTGGATGATCCCCGGCAAGCTGGTCAAGGGCATGGGCGGCGCCATGGACCTGGTGGCCGGCGCAGAAAACATCATCGTGATCATGACCCATGCGTCCAAGGACGGTGAGTCCAAGCTGCTCAGCCGCTGCAGCCTGCCGCTGACCGGCGCGAACTGCATCAAGCGCGTACTCACGGACCTGGCGTACCTGGAAATCGAAAATGGCGCTTTTGTCCTCAAGGAACGCGCACCTGGCGTCAGCGTTGAAGAGATTGTGAGCAAGACCGCCGGTAAACTGATCGTCCCGGACCACGTTCCAGAAATGCAATTCCAGTGAGGACAGATCTCATGCAAGACGTCGTGATTGTTGCTGCCACCCGCACCGCCGTGGGCAGCTTCCAGGGTTCGCTGGCGAATATTCCGGCACCGGAACTGGGCGCCGCCGTGATCCGTCGCCTGCTGGAGCAGACCGGCCTCGACCCGGCCCTGGTCGATGAAGTGATCCTTGGCCAGGTGCTGACCGCAGGCTCAGGCCAGAACCCGGCGCGCCAGGCGTCGATCCTCGCCGGCCTGCCCCATGCGGTGCCGAGCCTGACCCTGAACAAGGTTTGCGGCTCCGGCCTCAAGGCCCTGCACCTGGGCGCGCAAGCCATTCGCTGCGGCGACGCCGAAGTGATCATCGCCGGCGGCATGGAGAACATGAGCCTGGCCCCCTACGTATTGCCCGCCGCGCGCACCGGCTTGCGCATGGGCCACGCGAAAATGGTCGACAGCATGATCAGCGACGGCCTGTGGGATGCGTTCAACGATTACCACATGGGCATCACCGCCGAGAACCTGGTGGACAAGTACGGCATCAGCCGTGAAGCCCAGGACGCCTTCGCCGCAGCCTCCCAGCAAAAAGCCGTGGCGGCTATCGAGGCCGGACGTTTTGCCGACGAAATCACACCGATCCTGATCCCCCAGCGCAAGGGCGACCCGGTGGCCTTCGCCGTGGATGAACAGCCACGCGCCGGCACCACCGCCGAGTCCCTGGGCAAGCTCAAACCCGCGTTCAAGAAAGTCGGCAGCGTCACCGCCGGCAACGCTTCGAGCCTCAACGACGGCGCTGCCGCGGTACTGCTGATGAGTGCCGACAAGGCCAAGGCCCTCGGCCTGCCGGTGTTGGCACGCATCGCCAGCTACGCCAATGCCGGCGTCGATCCGGCGATCATGGGTATCGGCCCGGTCTCGGCCACCCGCCGCTGCCTGGACAAAGCCGGCTGGAGCCTGGGCGACCTGGACCTGATCGAAGCCAACGAAGCCTTCGCTGCGCAAGCGCTGGCGGTGGGCAAAGAGCTGGAGTGGGATGCGGACAAGGTCAACGTCAACGGTGGCGCGATTGCCATCGGTCACCCGATTGGCGCTTCAGGTTGCCGTGTGCTGGTGACCCTGCTGCATGAAATGATCAAGCGCGATGCCAAGAAAGGTCTGGCGACGCTGTGCATCGGTGGTGGCCAAGGTGTGGCCCTGGCCCTCGAACGCAGCTGATTGGCAAGAGCAACATGGACAAGGCCCGGTTCCACGAAAACCGGGCCTTTTCTTTACCCGCTCGATCTGAATAAACACAGTCCCAGGGTGGAAGCTGTCGAGCCTTAGCGAGGCTGCGAAGGCGGCGGCACTGTTGGTAGAGGTTTTGGCTGAACCACCGCTTTCGCGGGCAAGCCCGCTCCCACAGGTGATCGGTGTTGGCGGGCTGTCAGTGTTCGGCTGGAGATCGCCCAGACACTGCCAATCCCCTGTGGGAGCTGTCGAGCTTCAGCGAGGCTGCGAAGGCGGCGGCACTGTTGATAGAGGTGTTGGCTGAACCACCGCTTTCGCGGGCAAGCCCGCTCCCACAGGTGATTGGTGTTGATGGATAGTGAGTGTTCGGCTGGAGATCGCCCAGGCACTGCCAATCCCCTGTGGGAGCTGTCGAGCTTTAGCGAGACTGCGAAGGCGGCGGCACTGTTGGTAGCGGTGTCGCGCCGCACCCATAGAATCTCCCACATTTGATCTTTATTGCCTGTCGGATTGGGGCACCGCAAACACCGCATTCGCCCGCGCCACAACCTTGTCCCCCACCTGCAGGCTCACCGTGGCAAACGCCATCTGCCGCCCGCGCTTGTGATGCTCCAGCTTCACCACAATCCACTCTCCGACCTGCACCGCGCCCAGGTAATCCAAGGTCATGCTTGCGGTGATCAACGGTAACGGCGGCTCGCTGGAAAACGCCATCGCATAACCCATGCCGACATCCGCCAGAGTCGCCAGCACTCCGCCATGCACGGTGCCACGGCCATTGGCGTGACGATTATCGGCGCGCAGGCCGATCTCCAGTTGCAGGCCTTCGCCCCGGCAATACGCCGGCCCCAACAGATCGAGCAGCGGACTGCTGCGGGGCAGCGAGACAAAACCTTCGGGCACGGCGTGGGCGATCATGGCGATTCTTCCTTGGAGTCAGGCTTGAGGTGTACGCCAGACTCATGGCGACAGCCAGCACCATCAACGGTACAAATCCTCCACGATGCTTTGCGTTAATCCCCCAGACCCGCTTTAATCGCCGTCCAAATTTCCCCGCACCTCCCAAGGAACCGCAATGCGCCATCCGGACGGCAAAGCCACACCATTTTTCTTGATCTTGTTCGCAGGCTTGACCCTCGCCGGTTGCTCGCCCAAGGACCACTCCAGCGCCAGGACGATCAACGGTGAACAAAGCCAGGCCGGTGCACAACTGGCCTATGAACACGAGCTGACCCTGGCCCTGCCCGGCGCCCTGCTCGCGCCGCGCATGCAGGCCACGCGCGAGGCCTGCGAGACGGCACGTTTTGGTGCCTGCAATATCCTCGGCATCACCGAGGACGGTAACGGCGGCGAGATCATCCTGCGCATCGCGCCCACCGGCGTGGAGCCGATCGTCGCCATGGCTGCCGAAGGCGGCAAGCTCGGCCAACGCATCACCACCGCCGAAGACCTGGCCGATGCCGTCGCCGATGTACGCCGCCGCCAGGACCGCCTGCAAGCCCAGCAGCAGCGTCTCGACGAGTTGGCCAAGCGCAAGGACATCACCGTCAGTGACTTGATCGCCTTGAGCAAGGAACAGGCCTCCATCGAAAACGAGCTGCAGCAACTGGCGCAGATCGGCGCCAACCAGCAGCGCCGTCTCGACACCAACCGCGTGACCCTGAACTTCCGCTCCGCCGACGGCGCGAACCAGCCGTCACGCTTCAGTCGCATGTTCAGCAACCTCGGTGACAACCTGGTGAACGGCACCGCCGACGCCCTGGAACGCGCAAGCTATGTGCTGCCGTTTGTGATCCTGGCGTTCCCGGTGGTGTGGTTGTGGGTGTGGTTGTGGCGCCGGTTTATCAAGCGCCGCAGCTGATCAGCGCTGCATGCAACGCTGATAGCGCTCATCCACGCGCTTGGCGAACCACGCGGTGGTCAGGTTGCGGGTGATCTTCGGACTCTTGAGCACGATGCCCGGCAGAATCGCCCGTGGCATCGGCTTGCCGGCAGCCTTGTCGGCCAGCGCGAAAACGCGCTTGTAGAGGGTGGTGTCTTCAAAGTCCAACTGCTCACCCTGCTCCAACTGGCTGCGGATGCTCGGGTTACGCATGTCCAGCTTCGCGCCCAGTGAACGCACCGCCAGCTCGGTGGTGCCGGGCAGCAATGAGCCGTAGCGGATCAAATCCCCATCCAACGCCAGTTCGGTGCCAGAGACGCGGCTGACCGCCGCCTGGAATGCTGCGTTGCGGCTGGCGTACCACCCCGCGTTGAAGTCGGCGAAGCGGTACAGCGGCTGGTCGTAGTTCACCGGGTAGCCGAGCAGATGGGCAATGCCAAAGTACATGCCACCACGCCGGGTGAAGACTTCGCGTCGGATCGTACCGTCAACCGTGTAGGGATAACCCCGCGCCTGTTTCTGTGCAAAGTCGATGCTGACTTGCATGGGACCGGCGGTATGCACCGGGTTGAAGCCACCAAACAAGGTGTTGCCAAGGGGCACCATGCTGATGAAATCGTCAAAGATGCCGCTGAGGTCCTTCTCTGTGCGTGCGGCATTCAGGCGGTCGGCGTAGGACTTGCCGGTGGGCGAGCGCAACTGCAAGGCGCTGCGTACCACAAAGGCCGGCACATGGACTTTTCCGGCACGCCGCAGGATTTCATCCCCAGCGATCTTGCCCATGTTCGGCACAGGCGGGTCGACCTGATAGGTGGACTCCTGCTCGGTCACTGCCAGTACGGCGCAGATGTTCTCGGTGCTCGGGTAGATCTTCTGGGTGTCGAAGGCGGTGTAGATGTCCTGAGCCCAACCGTTGCGGTCCACGAGTTGTGCAGGCAACAAGCGCACAATCTGCGCCTTCACCTCGGCTTCGCTGCGCGCCGGCTGTTGCGGGCCGCGCGAGGTGGAACAACCGGCCAGCACCAGCAATGGGGTGAGGCACAGGATCAGGCGGCGTAGGGACATGGGCGCTTCCTTGAATAACGGCGGGACCGGGTATATCGACCGGCAAGTGTAACCAGGGTTCGCGAACCTGACGCGCTCGCCAACCGGCGCCTATCGTGACAGGATCTGTCATCGACCATTCCTACAAGGAGTTTGAATGCCATGCTCAGCCTGAACTTCCTCGTCACGTGCCTGATTGTGGTGCTGATTCCCGGCACCGGGGTGATTTTTACCGTATCCACCGGCCTCACCGCCGGTAAACGCGCCAGCGTGTTCGCTGCGCTGGGCTGCACCGCCGGGATCATCCCGCACCTGCTGGCCTCGATTCTCGGCCTGTCCGCCCTGCTGCACACCAGTGCCCTGGCGTTCGACATGCTCAAGTATGCCGGCGTCGCCTACCTGCTGTATGTGGCCTATGCCACCTGGAGGGATCGCTCGGCGTTTGCCGTCAGTGACACGCCCACGGTCGCGAGTGCGCGCAGCCTGATGCTGCGCGCCTTCTTGATGAACATTCTGAATCCGAAGCTGACCATTTTCTTCCTGGCCTTTTTGCCGCAGTTCGTCGCGCCGGGCAGCACTTCGCCTAGCGTGCAACTGCTGGTACTGAGCGGCGTGTTCATGGCGATGACATTTGCGGTGTTCGTGGCATATGGCCTGCTGGCCAATGTCTTTCGGCGCGCGGTGATCGAGTCGCCACGGGTGCAGAACTGGCTGCGTCGCAGTTTTGCGGCGGCCTTTGCGGGGTTGGGGTTGAATCTGGCGTTTGCGCAGCGCTGATAGGCAACACAAAACAATGTGGGAGCGGGCTTGCTCGCGAAAGCGGAGTGTCAGTCACTAGATCTTTTACTGAACCACTGCTTTCGCGAGCAAGCCCGCTCCCACATTTTTAGATCCCGGCCAGGGCCAGGTCCATCGCAAAGTAGGTGAAGATCAAATCCGCACCGGCCCGCTTGATCGAACCGAGGGTTTCGCGCACCACGCGAGCTTCATCAATCGCCCCCGCCTGGGCACCGAACTTGATCATCGCGTACTCACCACTCACCTGGTACGCCGCCACCGGCAAGCGCGAGGCTTCGCGGATGTCGCGGATAATGTCGAGGTAGGCCCCGGCCGGCTTGACCATCAGCGCATCCGCACCTTCCTGTTCATCCAGCAGCGACTCACGCACGGCTTCGCGGCGGTTCATCGGGTTCATCTGGTAGCTCTTGCGGTCGCCCTTGAGCGCACTGCCGCCGGCTTCGCGGAACGGGCCGTAGAGGGCCGAGGCGAATTTGGTCGAGTAGGCCATGATCGGGATGTGGGTGAAACCGGCGTCATCCAGGGCACGACGGATCGCCTGGACCTGCCCGTCCATCGCTGCCGACGGTGCGATCACATCGGCGCCGGCGCGGGCGGCGGCCACGGCTTGCTTGCCGAGGTTGACCAGGGTCGCGTCGTTATCGACGTGGGCGCCGTGCATCACGCCGCAGTGGCCGTGGTCGGTGTATTCGCAGAAACAGGTGTCGGACATCACGATCATTTCCGGCACGGCGTCCTTGATGATCGAGGACATCCGCGAGACCAGGCCGCGCTCCTTCCACGTATCGCTGCCGCTGGCGTCCAGGTGGTGGGACACGCCAAAGGTCATCACCGACTTGATGCCGGCGCGGGCGTAGCGCTCGATCTCGGCGGCCAGTTTCTTCTCAGGGATACGCTGCACGCCGGGCATGCTGGTGATCGGCACGAAGTCGTCGATTTCTTCTTCGACGAAAATCGGCAGCACCAGATCGTTGAGGGTGAACTCGGTTTCCTGGAACAAGCCACGCAGCTCCGGGGAGCGGCGCAGGCGGCGTGGGCGGGCTTGGGGGAACTGGCTGGTCATGGCGGTCCTGAAATAGGGTGAAGGCTTTGGGGCGAAAGCTTATGCCCACCGGCATAGGCAACACAAACGCCGAGAGCCCAACAGTGTATTGCGAGGCCCGCAACAATTCATTGATCTAGAGCTGTAGACGCCCTTCAATGCACACCGCGACCGCACCGCCGACCCAGATGTCATCGCCCTGGCGTTCGACACGAATCCGCCCTGCACGCCCGAGGGCCGTGCCCTGACTGACCACATAACGCTCTGGCGCCAAGCCTTCGCCCAGCAGCCATTGGGCGATACCGGCATTCAAGCTGCCGGTGGCCGGGTCTTCCGGGGCGCCGTCTCCAGCGATAAAGCCGCGCACTTCAAACTGCGTGTCCACGTCGTCGCGCACCGGGTCGCAGGGGGCGATCACACCCACCGCCAGACCGAGCAACTGCGAATAGTCCGGCTGCAAACTCAGCACTTGATCGCGATCGGCCAACATCAACGCCAGCCACCCAGCACCATTGTCGACCCACTGGCTGCGCACAACGGCTTCGGGACTCAAGCCCAACCCCAGGCACACTCGCTGCAGCACAGGCGCTTGCACTGGACCGCAACGCAATAACGGCGGAGCAATAAACGCCAGCTCATCACCTTGGCGACGCACACGCACCAAGCCGATCTCGCACTCCTGGACGATGTCCTCGCCCTTGGGTACACCGCCCGCTTGCAACCACGCATGGCACGTGCCCAACGTCGGGTGGCCGGCGAACGGTAGTTCCTGCACGGTGGTGAAAATTCGCACCCGGTAGTCGGCGAGAGGATCACGCGGTGTCAGCAAAAACGTGGTTTCACTGAGGTTGGTCCAATTGGCGAAATCGGCCATCTGCTGGTCCGTCAGGCTGTCAGCGCCAAGCACCACAGCCAGCGGGTTGCCCTTGAGGGGCACGTGGCTGAATACATCCAGTTGTTTGAAATCGAAAATCGGCATGCTTCAGCTCGGAATATTCAGGCCACGGATCACCGCCGGGCGGGCCACAAAGCCGTCCAGCGCGCGCAGTACGTTAGGGAAGTCGGCGATACCCACCAGGTCGCCTGATTCGTAGAAGCCGATCAGGTTGCGGATCCATGGGAAGGTCGCGATGTCGGCGATGCTGTAGTCGTCGCCCATGATCCAGGTGCGGCCCAGCAGGCGCTGCTCCAGCACCGCCAGCAAGCGTCGGGACTCGGCGGCGTAGCGGTCGCGCGGGCGTTTGTCCTCGTAGGCCTTGCCGGCAAACTTGTTGAAGAAGCCCAACTGGCCAAACATCGGCCCGATGCCGCCCATCTGGAACATCAGCCATTGCAGGGTTTCATAGCGGGTGGCCGGGTCCTCGGAGAGCAACTGGCTGGTTTTTTCCGCCAGGTAGATCAGGATCGCGCCGGACTCGAACAGCGCCAATGGCTGGCCGCCGGGGCCGTCGGGGTCGATGATCGCGGGGATCTTGTTGTTGGGGTTCAGGGACAGGAACTCGGGGGACAACTGGTCCTGGGTCTCGAAGCTGACCTTGTGCGCCTCATAGGGCAGGCCCAACTCCTCAAGCATGATCGAGACTTTTACCCCGTTGGGCGTAGGCAGCGAGTACAGTTGCAGGCGTTCGGGGTGTTGAGCGGGCCATTTGCTATTAATCGGGAAGCTGGCAAGCGAGTTCATCGGGAAATCCCCTGGCGCAAAGCCCCCATGATAGTCATCTTCCCGGTGTCCTGCTTGGGTCATCAATGCGCAACATGCGCTGGCTATTATCCCGCGCAGGCGAACCAATGCGCCCTTGCGCACTCTTACCTGCGCTTGAACGGTGAATGGAGGCACCTTGCTGTAACGACAGGAAATACCGCAGGACGCCCTTGGCGTCACTGGGGCCGGGCTTGTCCGCCCTCACTCGATGCACTGAAGACTCCAGACCAATGACAATCAAGCCTCCGTGCCTTGCGTTACGCCTGAAACGCTATTCATACATCATGTTGCCGCTGTTGCTGGTCGGCGGCGCCATCGGCCTGACCCTGGAATCGCGCACCAGCCGCGCCGAGCAGGTAGACGGCGTGCAAACCCTGGTCTTCCTGCGCCACGGCGAAAAACCCGCTGGCGGTCTGGGCCAGCTCAATTGCCAGGGCCTGAACCGGGCGATGAACCTCGCCACGGTACTGCCGGAAAAATTCGGCAAGGCCAACTTTGTGTTCGCCGCCAACCCGACGCGCAATGTCGAGGAAGGTGAGTTCGATAATTCCTACAGCTACATTCGCCCCCTGATGACCATCAGCCCCAGTGCCATCAAGCTCGGCCTGCCGGTGAACATCAAGTTTTCGGCAAACGACACCAGTGCCCTCGCCGATGAACTGGTGGAAGACAAGTACCACAACGCCACCATCTACACCGCCTGGTCTCACGGCTACCTGCCGGAGTTGATCAACAAGGTGGCGAGTGAAGCGTCGGGCGAAAAACACACCATCACCGACGACTGGTCCGGCAGCGACTACGACACCCTGTACGTGCTGACCTTGACCTGGCACAACGGCAAGGCGTCACTGCTGAGCCGCAACTACAAGCAAGGCTTGAACAACGGCGAAGAATCCTGCCCGGAACCGACGCAGGTGAGCGCTGACTCCTGACAATCGGGCCTTGTAGCGAGCGTGCTTGCCCGCGCCTGGCTGCGAAGCGGCCCCAATAAAAACGCCGCATTCTGTCTGACAGAATGCGGCGTCGGGTTTCAGGGCCGCTTCGCAGCCCAGCGCGGTAAACGTTACTGACGGGCTGCAAGTAAGCGCTTGTGGCGATTGCGTCGAGCGATGTTCAGGCACTCGATCACTGCCGAGAACGCCATCGCTGCGTACACGTAGCCTTTTGGCACATGGGCGCCGAAGCCTTCGGCGATCAGCGTCATGCCGATCATGATCAGGAAGCCCAGGGCCAGCATTACCACGGTGGGGTTGTCGTTGATGAACTTGGCCAGCGGTTCAGCCGCCACCAGCATCACGATCACCGAGGTCACCACGGCGATGATCATGATCGGCAAGTGCTCGGTCATGCCCACGGCGGTAATGATGCTGTCGATGGAAAACACTAGGTCCAGCAACAGGATCTGGCCGATGGCCGCCGCGAAACCGATGGTCACCGTATTGCCGACGCTGACCTTCTCCTCGGGCTCCGGGTCCATGCTGTGATGGATCTCGGTGGTAGCCTTCCACACCAGGAACAGGCCGCCGGCGATCAGGATCATGTCCTTCCACGAGAACGCCTGGCCGAACACTTCGAACACCGGCGCCGTCAGTTGCACGATGAACGCGATGGTGCTCAACAGGCCCAGGCGCAATACCAGCGCCATGCTGATGCCGATGCGCCGCGCCTTGGCCCGGTGCTGCTCAGGCAGTTTGTTGGTGAGGATCGAGATAAAGATCAGGTTATCGATGCCCAGCACGATTTCCATGACGATCAACGTCGCCAATGCCACCCAGGCGGTGGGGCTGGCGGCCAGCTGTAAAAGGTAATCCATAGGTCAGTCCTGAGGTTGTGCCGGGGAATTAGGTTTCTTGGGTGTCGGAAGCGTCTTCAGCTTCTTTTTCCTGCTTCTCAGGCTTGATCAAGCCTTGTGTCGCTTCACTCAACGCCTGCTCGGCGGCCTTGTGGGTGTCATCGATCGCTTGCTTGGCCGACTCGGTGGCCTTGCCCAACACCTGCTGGGCGCTTTTTTCGACCTGATCGCAGCCGCTGATCACCACCAATGAAAGCGCAAGCAACGATGCCGCGCCCAGGGAATTGAGTTTCATGATGTATTCCTCGTTAGAACCATTGGGTCCAAATAGTGGCCCCGCGATAGCGAGGCATTCTATGCAGGTGAACAGTTCAGAAAAATTCGTATTTTTCTCACGTATACTTCGGTTTTCACGAAGTGATAGCCAGCATGCTCAATTACCGCCAATTGCATTACTTCTGGGTCGTGGCCAAGACGGGCAGCATCGTGCGCGCCTGCGAGCAACTGAACCTCACGCCCCAGACCATCAGCGGGCAGATCAGCCTGCTTGAGCAAACCTTTGGCATCGCGTTGTTTCAGCGGGTCGGCCGCCAGCTGGAGCTGACCGAAGCCGGGCGCCAGGCCCTGCCCTACGCCGAGCAGATGTTCCAGACCGGCAATGAATTGGAGGCGATGCTGCGCGCGCAGCCCAATGAGCAGCAGATCCTGTTCCGCGTCGGCGTGGCGGATGTGGTGCCCAAATCCATCGTCTACCGCCTGATTGCGCCGACCATGGAGCTGAGCGAACCGATCCGCATCACCTGCCGCGAAGACAAACTCGAACGGTTATTGGCTGACCTGGCGATCCAGCGCCTGGACCTGGTGATTTCCGACAGCCCGATGCCAACGCACCTGGACATCAAGGGCTACAGCCAGAAATTGGGCGAGTGCGGGATCAGCTTTTTCGCCACCCAGGCGTTGGCTGACGCCTACAGCGGCACCTTCCCACAGTGCTTGCAGGGGGCGCCGCTGTTGATTCCGGGTGCAGAAACGGTCGTACGCAGCCGTTTGCAGCGTTGGTTCGCCGAACAGCAGATCCAACCCAGGATCATCGGCGAGTTCGACGACAGCGCCTTGATGCAGGCCTTCGGCCAATCCGGCAGCGGGATTTTCATCGCCCCCAGCGTGATTGCCGATGAAGTGGTGCGCCAATACGGCGTGGCGTTGATTGGCCAGACCACGGCGGTCACCGAGTCGTTCTACGCGATCTCGGTCGAGCGCAAGGTCAAGCATCCCGGCATCGTGGCGATTACCGAAGGTGCCAGGCGGGAGTTGTTCACCGCCCTGCCCTGATGCCTATGTGGCGATGGAGCTTGCGCCCTCGCCACAGCAGGCCAACAGCCATGAATCAGGCATAGTTCGGCGCCGATTTGACACTCATCAGCCACAGGGCCAGCAGGATCGACACGAGGATAAACCCGGACGCAGCAAAACCCAGGCTGCCAAGGCCCAGGGTGTCGATCACATGCCCGCCCACCAGCGCGCCCAAGCCGATGCCCAGGTTGGCCCCGGCGATGTTCAGCGAAGCGGCGAACGCCGGCGCATGGGGCGCGGCCTTCATCAAGCGCACATGGCTGACCAGGAACATTGCCGCCTGGGTCACGCCCCACACCGCCATCGCGGCCGCCAGGCCGATGGTGGAATGAATCGCCGGCACCAACGCAACCATGCCAGCGATCATGAAACCGCAGAACACCATGGACGCAATCAGCGGGTGACGATCCACCGCACGCCCGCCCAACGAGTTGCCGATCAACCCGACCGCGCCAAAGCCCATCAAGCACCAGCCCACCAGCGTGCCGTCGAACCCGGCCAGGCGTTCAAGGATGTCCGCCAGGTAGGTATAAGCGGTGAACATGCCGCAAAACACCAGGATCGACAGCAGGATATGCCCCTGCATCAACGGGTTGCGCAGGATCTTGAACTGCGAGCGCAGCGTCACTTCGGCATTTTTCGGCGCAGTCACCGGCAGGTAGATAAACAGCAGCAACGCCTTGGCCAACGCCACCACCGCGAGGATGGCAAACGCGCTGCGCCAGCCGAACATATCGGAGATCAGCGTGCCCACCGGGATGCCGAACACGGTGGCGCAGACAATGCCGAAGCCGATCTTCTCGATGGCACGCCCGGCGTACTCCGGGCCGACGATGTCCACTGCGGTTTCACTGGCCAGGGCCCAGAACACCGGCAAGCCCAGCGCGGGGATCAAGCGTGCCACGGCCATCACCCAGATGTTTGGCGCCAGCGCAGCCACGGTATTGGCCACTCCGAACAGGATCAGGATGCTGATAAACAGCCGCTTGCGCGGGAAACGCGCGCAGTAGGCCGTGAGAAACGGCCCGAATGCCGCGACGGTAAACGCGAACAAGGTCACCAGCAGCCCGGCTTGGGACACGCTGACATGCAGGTCCCGGGCGATGGACGGCAGCAGGCCGACGATGACGAATTCCGTGGTCAGCACGGTAAAACCGGCGGCCGACAGCAGCAGGATGGGGAACAACATGAAAACTCCAGAAACGACGACAGCAACGACAGCCCGAAGGGCCCGCTGACAGATGGGAAAGGTGAGAGGCGAGAATCTTAACAGAGTATGTCCGGCTTTGCCGAAGCGCCGCCGGTGCGGGTGACGGAATGCCGCAGCAGCGAGGACATTTCCTACGACATGCTAGACTCCGCGGCTGCTTCCTACAGCCCTTTCTGCCTGCAATGCTGCGCCCTACTAAAAAAATCAGAGACAACTGTTTATGACTGCTGCCCCTTCCCTGCTCCAGCGCCTGACACGTGTCAGCCTGGTTACACAAATTGTCATCGGTTTGATCGCCGGCATTCTGCTCGCGCTGTTGGCGCCCCAAGCGGCACAAGCCACCGGGTTTATCGGCAAAGTGTTTGTCACCGCGCTAAAGGCCGTGGCGCCAATCCTGGTGTTTGTGCTGGTAATGGCGTCGATCGCCAACCATAAACACGGCCAGGAAACCCATATCAAACCGATTCTGTTCCTGTACCTGCTTGGCACCTTTGCCGCCGCCGTGGTGGCGGTGATTGCCAGCATGTGGTTCCCGTCGCCCCTGGTGCTGATCACCCATGACACCTCCGTCAGCGCCCCCGGCGGTATCGGCGAAGTGTTGCAAAGCCTGCTGTTGAGCGTGGTGGACAACCCGGTCAGCGCGCTGATGAACGCCAACTTTATCGGCATCCTGGCCTGGGCCATCGGCATGGGCATCGCCATTCGCCATGCTGGCCAAACCACCCGGACCGTACTGGACGACCTGTCCAACGGCGTGACGTTGATCGTACGCGTGGTGATCCGCTTCGCGCCCCTGGGCATTTTCGGCCTGGTCGCCTCGACCCTGGCCACCTCCGGTTTCGGCGCCCTGCTCGGTTACGCGCACCTGCTGGTGGTGCTGATCGGTTGCATGCTCTTCGTGGCGCTGGTGATCAACCCGGCCATCGTGTTCTGGAAACTGCGCCGCAACCCCTACCCACTGGTGCTGATGTGCCTGCGCGAAAGCGGCATCACCGCTTTCTTCACCCGCAGTTCGGCGGCGAATATCCCGGTCAACCTGGCACTGAGCAAGCGCCTGGGCCTGCATGAAGACACCTACTCGGTGTCGATCCCGCTCGGTGCCACCATCAACATGGCCGGCGCCGCCATCACCATCACCGTGCTGACCCTGGCCGCCGTACATACCCTGGGCATCGCCGTCGACCTGCCCACCGCTGTGCTGCTCAGCGTGGTCGCCGCGATCTGCGCTTGCGGCGCTTCGGGCGTGGCCGGAGGCTCGCTGCTGCTGATCCCGCTGGCGTGCAGCCTGTTTGGCATCCCCAGCGAGATCGCGATGCAGGTGGTTGCGGTCGGTTTCATCATCGGCGTATTGCAGGACTCGGCGGAGACTGCGCTGAATTCGTCCACCGATGTGCTGTTTACCGCTGCGGCATGCCTGGGCAAGGAAGAACAGCCGGCCTGACCTGCGCGCATAAAAAAACCGGGGCGGTTCTTGAGTGAACCGCCCCGGCTTTTTTTTGGCCGCTTAGAACGCGCCCATGTAATCGCGCTTGCCCACTTCCACACCGTTGTGACGCAGCAGCGCGTACGCGGTGGTGACGTGGAAGAAGAACTGCGGCAGGCCGTAGGTCAGCAGGTAGGACTGGCCGCTGAAGCGCTTCTCTTTCGGCGTGCCAGGGCGGGTGATGATCTCGATGCCTTCCTTGCCGTCGATTTGCTCAGGCTTGAGGGTGTCGACGAAGGCCAGCACCTTGGCGATCAGGGCTTGCAGGTCGGCGAAAGTCACTTCGCTGTCTTCGTATTTCGGCACTTCGACCTCGGCCAGGCGTGCGGAAACGCCCTTGGCGAAGTCCACGGCGATCTGCACCTGGCGCACCAGTGGGAACATGTCCGGGAACAGGCGCGCTTGCAGCAAGGCGTTCGGCTCGATGTTCTTGGCTGCAGCGTGGGCTTCGGCCTTGGTCAACACACCGCTCAGGGCGGTGAGCATTTGCTTGAAGACTGGGATGGAAGCGGCGTACAGGGAAATAGTCATGGCAGTCTCATGGTGATGGCACGGTTTGAACAGGCGACGATTATAGACCGCCCGCTCGCTTGTCTTTTATTTTTTCCGGCTTACGCTAGGCACTTCACTGCATAGGGAAAGCGCGATGACCGCCGAGCACGACACCGACACCCCTGAGCCGCGCCTGAACAGCACGGAAATCCGCATCCTGGGCTGCCTGATCGAAAAACAGGCGACCAACCCGGAAACCTACCCCCTGACCCTCAACGCCCTGGTGCTGGCCTGCAACCAGAAGACTAGCCGCGAGCCGGTGATGAACCTCAGCCAAGGCCAGGTCGGCCAAAGCCTGCGCGCACTGGAAGGCCAGGGTTTTACCCGCCTGGTGATGGGCAGCCGCGCCGACCGCTGGGAACACCGCGTGGACAAGGCGCTGGAACTGGTGCCGGCCCAGGTGATCCTGACCGGGCTGCTGTTTTTGCGCGGCCCGCAAACCGTCAATGAACTGCTGACCCGCAGCGGGCGCATGCACGACTTTGAAGATGCCGAGCAGGTCGTGCATCAGCTGGAACGCCTGATAGCCCGCGGGTTGGCGCTGTTGGTGCCGCGTCAGGCGGGGCAGCGGGAAGATCGCTATACCCATGCGCTGGGGGACCCGGCAGATATTGAGGTGATTATCGCGGCGCGAGGCAATCCGGTGGAGCGTGGGAGCACGGTTTCAGCCGATCGCATTGAAGAGCTGGAAGCACGGATTGCCGCACTGGAAGAACGCCTGACCCAGCTGGAACAGGCATAACACCCCCCTAAATGTGGGAGCGGGCTTGCTCGCGAATGCAGTGTGTCAGTCACCGGAGATGGTGGCTGAACCACTGCATTCGCGAGCAAGCCCGCTCCCACACAAGCCCACTCCAACATTAGAGCTTCGGGGGGCCTTAGGTTCGGGCGAAGGCGACCGCCGCCTGGAACTGCTCGTCTGTAGGCCGCACCCCGGTGTACAGCACAAACTGCTCCAACGCCTGGATCGCAATCACTTCCAGCCCGGTAATCACGCGCTTACCCTGGGCACGTCCACGCACGATCAGCGGCGTTTCGGCGGGGATCGCTACCACATCGAACACAGTGTCCGCCGCATCGATTGCCTCGGCGTCAAACGCCAACCCATCCGCCTGCGCCCCGCCGGTCATGCCGATGGGTGTCACGTTGATCAGCATCTGCGGGCGGGCGTCGCCCAGGTCCGCCTGCCATTCGTACCCGAGGTTGCGTGCCAACGCCCGGCCCGCCGCTTCGTTGCGCGCCACGATCAGGCCATTACTGTAGCCACCGTCACGCAGGGCGCTGGCCACGGCCTTGGCCATGCCGCCACTGCCGCGCAGGGCGAAGGTCGAGTCTGTGGGTACCGCATGCTTTTTCAGCAGTTGTTCGATAGCGATGTAGTCGGTGTTGTAGGCCTTGAGATGGCCATCGGTGTTGACGATGGTGTTGAGCGAGTCGATGGCTTGAACCGAATCGTCGAGTTCATCCACTAAGGCAATGGCAGCCTCCTTGAACGGCATCGACACCCCGCAACCGCGAATGCCCAGCGCCCGGATACCACCGATCGCGCCGGGCAAATCCCGGCTGCTGAAGGCTTTATAGTAGAAGTTCAGACCCAGCTGTTCGTACAGGTGGTTATGAAAACGCAGGCCAAAATTCCCGGGACGCGCCGACAGCGACATACACAGTTGGGTGTCCTTGTTGGGGTGCATTTGCATGGAAAACTCCTCTGAGTAAGCAAATCGGTACAGACCTTACACAACCTTTACCTAGCGGCCGTGCTGTTTTCTTGAAATACGTTGTCTTAAAAGTATCCCCGCGACAATCCTTGAGTCTATTGATTGCAGACCACAAGCGCAGGGGCTAACCGAGGAATGACCATGATTCGTACAATCCCCAAGATCGCCTTGCTGGTTGGCGCACTCGCGATGGCAGGCCAAGCCTCCGCCCACGGTGGTGGTGGATGGGGTGGCCCGGCCGTATTGGGTGCTTTAGTCGGCGCCGCCGTCGTAGGCTCCGTGGTTGCCAGCCAGCCGCGTGAAGTCTATGTGCAGCAGCAACCGGTGTACGTCCAGCCGCAGCCGGTGTATGCAGCTCCGCCGCCGGTCTACTACGCACCGCCACCGCCGGTGTACGTGCAACAACAGGTCTACTACCGCCCGGCGCCGGTCTATTACGGTCCTCCGCGTGGCTACTACGGCCCTCCGCACGGGTACTACGGTCGCGGCTGGTAAGCGCCAATTGTCTGAAACAGGCCTCGCCCACCCCGCGGGGCCTTTTTTTTGCATGGAAAGTCTGGATTCATCGCGCCAAGGTCGCTGTGAGGACAATGGTCGAGGCGCAATCGCACATCATCAACACCATTGTCTACTTGCTCGAACGGGGCTCGCGCTGTCATGTTTGTGTCACGACACACTCTCACTATCGAGCCTGTCCACCCAATAACAACAAGGACGACTGACCATGCCCACACAAAACCCGCACCATACCGCTGGCCTCTGTACGTCCAGCAAGGTCTATAGCGCGCTTACCGAACTCAAGCACCTGGAAGGCCACCGCAGCGCCAAATTCCTTGCGTTGCTCGCAGAAAGCCTGGTGCGCAAGGGCTTGCTCAGCGAGCAGGAAGTGGTGGTGATGCTCGATCAAGTGGTGGACTGACGCGTCCCGTCAATGTCCACTATCGAGACAGGTGATTTTTCCCCGGTCCCTGCGCCGCGTAAGGTGACCTCCATAGCGATTGGAGGTTCTTATGCCCACTGTTCAAATCATGTCCGTCATCGGCAGCGCCGTCCCCGCCCCCCTGCGTGAGCTGGGCTTGCTGGCCTGCTGGTATGTGGTGCGCGATGGCGAGGCCATCAGCGGTCCGCTCACCTCGCTGTCCGCCGCCGAAAAACAACTGCAACGTGCCTCGAACTTCAAACTTCACGCCTGAGCCTCACGGCAATGGCAACTTGACCCGCGGCTTGCTCTCCACGAACAGCGCCCAGCTGGACATGAACAACGCCGCCACCAGCGGCCCGATCACAAAGCCGTTCAGGCCAAACACCGACAGCCCGCCCAAGGTGGAAATCAGGATCAAGTAATCCGGCATTTTGGTGTCCTTGCCCACCAGGATCGGCCGCAGCACGTTGTCCACCAGCCCGATCACAAACACCCCGAACAAGGCCAGCACCACCCCCTGCCAGATCGAACCGCTCAACAGGAAGTAGGCGGCCACCGGTCCCCACACAATCCCCGCGCCCACCGCTGGCAACAGCGACAGAAACGCCATCAGCACCGCCCAGAGCAAAGCGCTGGGAATGTCCAGGAACCAGAAGATCAACCCGCCCAGCGCACCTTGGGTCACGGCCACCAACACGTTGCCCTTGACCGTGGCACGCACCACCCGATTGAACTTGAGCTGCAACCGACGCTTCTGTGGCTCGGCCAACGGCACCGCCGTGCGCACTTTGCGCACCAGATCAGGGCCGTCGCGCAACAGGAAAAACAGCAGATACAGCATGATGAAAAAGCTCACCAGGAAATCAAACGTGCCCTGGCCAAAGCTGAACGCCTGGGACGCAAAAAACTGACTGCCCTGCATCGCGCTCTTGACGATCTTCTCGCGCAGCCCTTCCAGGTTGCCCATGCCGAAGCGGTCCAGCAGGTGCTGGAAGTACGGCGGCAGGAAGTTCTTGAACTGCTCGATATACCCGGCCACGTCCAGTTTGCCGCTTTCGATGTTTTTATAGAGCGTCGCCCCCTCTTGCACCAGCAAGGCACTGGTGATGATCACCGGCAAGATCGCGATCACCAGGCACACCGTCAAGGTACTCAGGGACGTCAGATTGCGGTTCCAGCCAAAGCGCTGCTGCAGACGGCGCTGCATCGGCGCAAAGATGATGCCGAGGATCACTGCCCAGAACACCGCGCCGTAGAACGGCAGCAAGATCCAGATAAACGCGATGGTCACCAGGCCCAGCAGTAGCAGCAAGGTCTTGAATTGCAGGTTGGTTTGATTCATGTCCGGTCCATGTCAGAAAAACAGAGGACCTGTGTAGGCCCCTGCTGCTTAGTCCACGCCCAGTGCCACGAGTGCCCTCTTTGTTGCAAGGCTAGACCCAGATCAATAAACCACAGACCGACTTGCTCTACCCTGCCGCACTTTTTTGACTCAAGTGCTCACCATGCCCCCTGTTATCGCCCCCGAATTGCTCGCCCCTGCCGGCACCCTGAAGAACATGCGCTACGCCTTCGCCTACGGGGCCGATGCGGTCTACGCCGGCCAGCCGCGCTACAGCCTGCGGGTGCGCAACAACGAGTTCGACCATGCCAACCTGGCCCTCGGCATCGACGAAGCCCATGCGCTGGGCAAGCGCTTCTACGTGGTGGTCAACATCGCACCGCACAACGCCAAGCTGAAGACCTTCCTCAAGGACTTGGCCCCCGTGATCGCCATGGGCCCGGACGCGCTGATCATGTCCGATCCCGGGCTGATCATGCTGGTGCGCCGACATTTCCCACAGATGCCGATCCACCTGTCGGTGCAGGCCAATACGGTGAACTGGGCCAGCGTGGAGTTCTGGCAACAACAAGGGATCTGCCGGGTGATCCTGTCGCGGGAATTGTCCCTGGAAGAGATCGGCGAAATCCGCCAACAGGTGCCAGCCATGGAGCTGGAAGTGTTTGTGCACGGGGCGTTGTGCATGGCCTATTCCGGGCGCTGCCTGCTCTCTGGCTATATGAACAAGCGCGACGCCAACCAAGGCACCTGCACCAATGCCTGCCGCTGGAAATACCAGGCCACGCCGGCGGTGGAAAACACCACGGGGGACATCGTCCAGCAATTCCAGCCGACCCTGGGGATCGGCGCACCGACCGACCAGGTGTTCCTGCTCCAGGAAGCCAACCGTCCCGACGAGCAGATGCCCGCCTTTGAAGACGAGCACGGCACCTACATCATGAACGCCAAGGACCTGCGCGCGGTGCAGCACGTGGAGCGCCTGACCCACATGGGCGTGCACTCGCTGAAAATCGAAGGCCGTACCAAGTCCCACTTCTACTGCGCACGCACCACCCAGGTGTACCGCCGGGCGATAGACGACGCGGTGGCCGGGCGTGAATTTGACCGCAACCTGATGACCGACCTGGAGTCCCTGGCGCAACGCGGCTACACCGAAGGCTTCCTGCGTCGGCATGTGCACGACGAATACCAGAATTACCAGAACGGCAGTTCAGTTTCGGAGCGCCAGCAGTTTGTCGGG
Organism: Pseudomonas sp. RP-B7; assembly: GCF_059803535.1. Lineage (NCBI taxonomy): Bacteria > Pseudomonadati > Pseudomonadota > Gammaproteobacteria > Pseudomonadales > Pseudomonadaceae > Pseudomonas > Pseudomonas sp. RP-B7. The sequence goes on along the minus strand of NZ_JAPFHC010000032.1, from coordinate 9,578 downwards.
GAATTCACCGGCGAGCGTCGGGGCGAGCTGGCCGAGGTGAAGGTGAAGAACCGTTTTGCCGTAGGCAATCATTTGGAATTGATGACGCCTGCGGGAAATTTCCACTTCGACCTGGAGATGATGCACAACGCCAAAGGCGAAGCCGTCGAGGTGGCGCCGGGGGACGGGCACACGGTGTATGTGCCGGTCCCGGCGCAGATGGATCTGCGTTTTGGCCTGTTGATGCGCGATGTCTGAACAGGCCTAGGCTGTGTGCTGCCCGGGCTCAGATCCGGAACTGCCCGACCAACTGCCCCAAGCGCTGGCCCAGGTCCGCCAGGCTGCGCGAGGTCTGGGCGCCCAGTTGGGTCTCGTCGGCCACGCTGTCCACCGCCACGGCGATCTGATGCACGCTGCGGTTGATCTCTTCGGCTACGGCCGTCTGTTCTTCGGCGGCGCTGGCGATCTGCGCGTTCATCGAATTGATGGTACCGATCAACTGCGCCATGGTGTCCAGGGACGCGCCGGCCTGGTTGGCCTGTGCCGAGGTGCCGTCGCCGGCATCGCTGGAGCGGCGCATCGCATCCACGGCGGCTTCCGTGCCCTTTTGCAGGCGGTCGATCATGCCCTGGATTTCCTGGGTGCTGGTCTGGGTGCGGCTGGCCAGGGCGCGTACTTCGTCGGCGACCACCGCAAAACCACGCCCGGCCTCCCCCGCCCGTGCGGCTTCGATCGCGGCGTTGAGTGCCAGCAGGTTGGTCTGTTCGGCGATAGAGCGGATCACGCCAAGCACGCTGACAATCGATGACACGTCCTGTTGCAGGCTGTCGAGGGACACGCCACTGCTGCGAATATCGCTAACCAGCGCGTGGATCTGCGCGATGCTGCCGTCCACCACGCGCTTGGCAGCCTGACCTTCGGCGTCGGTCTGTTGCGCGGCAACGGCAGCGCCCTGGGCACTGCGCGCCACTTCATGGGCGGCCGACGACATCTGATTGATCGCCGTCGCCACCTGATCGGTTTCGTGGCGTTGGCGCTCCATGGCCTGCTCGGAACGCTGGGCCTGGTCGGAAACCTGGCTGACCAGCCCGGTGAGCTGCGCCGTCATTTCAGTGATCTGGCGCACCAGGCCATGGATCTTGTCGACAAAACGGTTGAACGCCCCGGCCAGATCGCCCAATTCGTCCTGGCTGGTGATGGCCAGGCGGCGGGTCAAATCGCCTTCGCCGGCGGCGATGTCATCGAGGTTGGCTTTCATCAGGTGCAACGGCCGCAGGATGGTATTGGCCACCACCAGGCCCACGGCAGCAATGACCAGCAGCACCACCACCGCCACGCCGAGGATGCTCAACAACACGCCTTCCATGCGCGTCTTCACCTTGGCTTCGACCACCGCCACCTGGGCTTCGATGCCGTCCAGGTTCACCGATGTACCGATGACCATGTCCCATTTGGGCAGGTATTCGGTGTAGCCCATCTTGGGCACCAGTTCGGTTTGCCCCGGCTGGGTCGAGCTGTATTGCAGGTAATGGGTGCCGTCCTTGCCGACCTTGACCAGGTCGCGGTTGACGTACACGCCGTTGGGGTCGCGGTTGTCCTTGAAGCTCTTGCCCACGCCGTCGGGGCTGTTGCCCTTGAACAGGCGGATGGTCTCGGAGTCGTAGCCGAAGAAGTAGCCGTCCTTGCCATAGCTGGTGTTGGACAACAGCTTGACCACCTCGGCGCGTGCGCCGGTATCACCGGGGGCGGCTGCGTCGTAGAGCGGCTTGATGGTGGTCATGGCCACTTCGACATAGCTTTGCAGGGTGGCCTTGGCGTCGTTGAGCAGGCGCTGGCGGGTTTCATCCACCTCGTTGCGCGCCTGGCCCTGGAGAATCCACACCGTGGTCAGGCTGATGACCACGGCAAACAGCAACACCGGCACGACAGCTAGGCACAAGACTTTGGCCTTCAGGCTCAGACGCATGGTTTTTCTCTCTTATTAGGGGCGACTTGAGAGGTTAACGGCTGCGCAGGAAATAACTGTAGTGAGCGGGCTTGCCCCGCGCTGGGGGGCGAAGCCGCCCTAAATCCAGCCACCGCGGTCCTCCTGAAACACCGAGGCGGACTGGTTGGGGCGGCTTCGCAGCCCGGCGCGAGCAAGCTCGCTCACTACAATCAGCGGTGTTAGAGGGTCATTGCGGCCAACCAGCCGAAGGCCAGCAGCGGAATGTTGTAGTGCAGGAAGGTCGGCACCACGGTGTCCCAGATGTGGTGGTGTTGGCCGTCGATGTTCAGGCCGGAGGTCGGGCCCAGAGTTGAGTCCGACGCGGGCGAACCAGCATCGCCCAACGCGCCAGCGGTGCCGACGATGCAGACGATGGCCATCGGGCTGAAGCCCAACTGCACACACAACGGCACAAAAATCGCCGCCAGGATCGGCACCGTGGAGAACGACGAACCGATGCCCATGGTCACCAACAACCCCACCAACAGCATCAACAACGCACCGACGCCACGACTATGGCCGATGAACGCCGCCGAGGCTTGCACCAGCGAGCGCACATCGCCGGTGGCCTTGAGCACTTCGGCAAAGCCCGAGGCGGCGATCATGATGAAGCCGATCATCGCCATCATCTTCATGCCTTCGGTGAACAGGTCGTCGGTGTCGCTCCAGCGCACGATGCCCGACACCGAAAAGATCAGGAAACCCACCAGCGCGCCGATGATCATTGAGTCCAGCCACAGCTGGATGATGAACGCCGAGGCGATCGCCAGGCCGGCCACCAGCAGGGTCAGCGGGTTGTACTGCACCGCCACTTGTTCGACCCGTTCGATTTTCTCCAGGTCGTACACGCGCTTTTTGCGATAACTGACAAACACTGCCACCAGCAGGCCTACAACCATGCCCAGTGCAGGCAGGCCCATGGCGTGGGTGACGTTGACCTGGCTGATGTCCACGCCGCTCTTGGCCACGTTGGCCAGCAGGATCTGGTTGAGGAAGATGTTGCCAAAACCCACCGGCAGGAACATGTACGGCGTGATCAGGCCGAACGTCATCACACAGGCGATCAGGCGGCGGTCCAGTTGCAGCTTGGTCAGCACGTACAGCAGCGGCGGCACCAGCAACGGGATAAACGCGATGTGAATCGGCAGGATGTTCTGCGAAGCAATTGCCACCACCCACAGCAGGCCGATCAGCAGCCATTTGACGTGGCTGCCGCCGCTGGCTTCCTGGCGGTCCACCAGCATCAGCGCCTTGTCGGCCAAGGCGTGGGCCAAACCGGATTTGGCAATGGCCACGGCGAACGCGCCGAGCAAGGCGTAGGACAACGCCACGGTGGCGCCGCCGCCCAACCCGCCATTGAAGGCCTTGAGCGTGGCGTCGATGCCCAACCCGCCGGTGAGACCACCGACCAGCGCGCCGACGATGATGGCGATGACCACATGCACGCGGGACAGGCTGAGCACCAGCATGGTGCCGACCGCGGCAATGACTGCGTTAATCATGGATACCTCAAGCAGAAACATAAAAAACAGGCATGCCCGCGCCAAGACAGGCCAAGGGTGGCTGTCAGCGTGCAGGCTTGAAGGAGGTCTTATTAGAGGGCGCGCACTTTGCCGCAGGTGGGGCTGCATGTCAAAAAACCAGCTTTGTAGCAAGCGAGTTTGCTCGCGCTGGAGTGCGCAGCGCTCCCAGCCTTTTTTGGGGCCGCTACGCAGCCCGGCGCGAGCAAGCTCGCTCACTACAGGGCAAAATTCAATTGAACGTTTAAATAATAAAGATCGAGAAAGATCGGCCGATAGCCTGATTCACTGTGTTTTAAGGTTAAGGATGCTCCTCGATGTCCCTCAGACAGCTGTCCATTCAATGGAAAATCACCCTGCTCGCCGGCCTTTGCCTGCTGGGAATCGTGACCCTGCTGGTGGGTCTGTCGCTGTATCGCATGGAGCAGAGTTCGCAGCAGGTCAAGGCGTCCAGCATGCAGATGCTCGACGAAGCGGCCCAGGCGCGTATCGAGGCCCAGGGTGAAGGGCAGGCACTGGGCATCCGTCGCCAGTTCATGGACGCCTATCAATACGGCCACGGCTTTTCGCGCCAGGTGCTGTTCTTGCGTGAACAGGCAGAAAAGCGCTTCCTCGACGCCTTCGACACCCGCGAAGACCTGACCCGCCAGGTCAAGGCCGCATTGCAGGCCAACCCGGACCTGCTCGGCCTGTCCCTGGTGTTCGAAGCCAACGCGCTGGATGGCAAGGACGAACTGTTCGCCAACCAGGCCGAGCTGGGCAGTAACGACAAGGGCCGCTTCGCCTTGTACTGGTCGCAACCAACCCCCGGCAAACTGGAGTCGATGGCCCTGCCGGAAAGCGATATGGCCGACACCAGCATCGGCCCCAGCGGCGAAAAAGCCAACGCCTGGTTCACCTGCCCGCGCACCACCCTCAAGCCGTGTGTGATCGAGCCCTACTTCTATGTGATCAACGGACAAAACGTGCTGATGACCAGCATCGTGTTCCCGCTGATGGTCAACGGTAAAGTCGTCGCCTCGCTGTCGGTGGACATCAACCTCAACAGCCTGCAGGCCGTGAGCCAGCAGGCCAGCCGCAAGCTGTATGACGGCCAGACCCAGGTCAGCATCCTCAGCGCCACCGGCCTGCTCGCTGGCTACAGCCCGGATGCGAGCAAGCTCAGCCAGCGCCTGGATCAGGTCGATAGCGCCAGCGGCGCGCAACTGATCGGTTTCTTGGCCAGCGGCACGCAGATCCGTAGCCTGCGCACCGACCACCAACTCAAGGTGCTGGCACCCTTCGCGCCGATCCCCGATGGCAAATCGTGGGGGGTGTTGCTGGATGTGCCGGAAAAAGTCCTGGTCGCTCCCGCCGAAGCACTGAAAACGCAGCTGGATGCCGACAATGCCAGGGGCACCTTGCTGGAGCTGGGCCTGGGCTTGTTGGCAGCGGTCGTCGGCCTGATCCTGGTGTGGCTGATGGCCCGCAGCGTGACCCGGCCGATCCTCGGCGTGGCGCACATGCTTGAAGACATCGCCAGCGGCGAAGGCGACCTGACCCGTCGCCTGGCCTACGACAAACAGGACGAACTCGGCCAACTGGCTGGCTGGTTCAACCGTTTCCTCGACAAACTGCAACCGATCATCGCCGAGGTGAAGCGCTCGGTGCAGGACGCCCGTGGCACCGCCGACCAATCCGCCGCGATTGCGACTGAAACCAGCGCCGGCATGGAGCAGCAGTATCGCCAGGTCGACCAAGTGGCCACCGCTTCCCACGAAATGAGCGCCACCGCCCAGGACGTCGCCCGCAGCGCGGCCCAAGCGGCGCAAGCAGCCCGCGATGCCGACCAGGCCACCCGCGAAGGGCTGACCGTGATCGACCGCACCACCACCAACATTGGCAACCTGGCGGCCGACATGAGCACCGCCATGGCCCAGGTCGAAGGCTTGGCCGCCAACAGCGAGAAAATCGGCTCGGTGCTCGAAGTGATTCGCGGCATTGCCGAGCAAACCAACCTGCTCGCACTCAACGCCGCCATCGAAGCCGCCCGCGCCGGTGAGGCCGGCCGTGGTTTTGCGGTGGTGGCCGACGAAGTGCGCAACCTGGCACGCCGTACCCAGGAATCGGTGGAAGAAACCCGCCTGGTGATCGAACACCTGCAAAGCGGCACCGAGGAGGTGGTGGGGTCCATGGGCAACAGCTATCGCCAGGCCCAGGGCAGCGTCGAACAGGTCGGCCAGGCCGTCACCGCCCTGCGCCAGATCGGCGAGGCGGTCACGGTGATCAGCGACATGAACCTGCAAATCGCCAGCGCCGCCGAAGAGCAAAGCGCGGTGGCCGAAGAGATCAACAGCAACGTCGCGACGATTCGCGATGTGACCGAGTCGCTGTCGGAACAGGCCAACGAATCGGCGCGGGTCAGCCAGGCATTGAACAGCCTGGCGAATCAGCAGCAGGGCTTGATGGATCAGTTCCGGGTCTGAATGAGCGGCACCGGCCCTGATCCTTAAACAAATCTAATGTTGGAGCGGGCTTGTGTGGGAGCGGGCTTGCTCGCGAAGGCGGTGGGTCAGTAACAGATGCAGTGTCTGACCCACCGCCTTCGCGAGCAAGCCCGCTCCCACATTTTGATCGGTGCTGTGTCAGCCCTGCCGCTTGGGCAACTCGATCAAAGCCTTCAGACCGCCCAACTCGCTTTCCTGCAACTGCAACATCCCGCCCCATACCTCGACGATATCCCGCACGATCCCCAACCCAAGGCCATGTCCATCGATTTGTTCGTCCAGGCGCGCGCCACGGCTGAACACCTGGTCACGCTGGATTTCGGGGATGCCGGGGCCATCATCGTCCACCGCCAGCCAGAAACTGTGCGCTGTTTCGCTGACGGTCAAACGCACATCGGCATCTGCCCATTTGCAGGCGTTGTCCAGCAGGTTGCCCAACAGCTCCAGCAAGTCGGCACGGTCCCACGGCAGGTGCAGGCCGGGCGCTGCGTGGTAGCTCAGGTCCAGGTGGTCGCCGTGGATCATGGTCAAGGTGGCCAGCAGGTTCGGCAATTCCTGATCACAGTCGAACAAAGCGCCAGGCAGGGTTTCACCGGCCAGGCGCGCACGATTGAGTTCGCGGTTGAGGCGCTGCTGCACCTGTTCCAACTGCTCGCGCAGGAGTTTGCCGAGTTCAGGGTGATCCTTGAGCGCCTCGCTGGAAGCCGCACTCAGCAACACCGCCAGCGGGGTTTTCAGGGCATGGCCAAGGTTGCCCAGGGCATTGCGCGAACGTTTGAGACTGTCCTCGGTGTGCGCCAGCAAGTGGTTGATCTGCGCCACCAGCGGCTCCAGCTCCTGTGGCACCTGGGTGTCGAGCTGCGAGCGCTGGCCCTGTTGCAACTGGGCGATCTGGTTGCGCGCGGTTTCCAGCGGGCGCAAGGCGCGACGCACCGTGACCCGTTGCAGGATCAGCACCAACAGCAAGGCGGCCAGGCCCAGTACCAGACCGATCTGACGCATCAGGCGAAAGCTTTCGCGCACCGGCGTGTAGTCCTGGGCCACGCTGATGGAAATCGACTGGCCGAAGCGCTTGTAGTCCTCACGCAGCACCAGCAGTTGCTGGCCTTCCGGTCCCAGTTGCAGGTTGCCCTTGAGCCCGGCCTCGGGCAGGTGCGGCAGGTCCTGGTCCCACAAAGAGCGCGAGCGCCAGTGTTTGTCGGCAAAATCAATGCGGAAATAGTGCCCGGAAAACGGCCGCTGATAGGCCGGCGACACGCGCTTCTCATGCAACTCCAAACCGTCCGGGCCACGCACCAGCGCGACCAGCAGGCTTTCACTGTCGTTACGCAGCCCCGATTCCAGATAGCGCTGCAGACCCGCTTCGAACAGCCACAGACTGGTTTGCGCCAACGCGATGCCGACGATCACCATCACACTGACCAACCCCAGGCTCAGGCGCCGCTGGATCGATCTCATGCAGGGCTGGCGCCAAAGCGGTAACCCTGGCCACGCCGGGTTTCGATCACGCTGCGGCCCAACTTGCGGCGCAGGTGGTTGACGTGGACTTCGAGCACATTCGAGTCGCGCTCGGTTTCGCCGTCATAGAGATGCTCGGCCAGGTGGCTTTTCGACAGGATCTGCTCGGGGTGCAACATGAAGTAGCGCAGCAGGCGGAATTCGGCGGCGGTCAGTTGAATCTCCGCGCCATCGCGCAGCACGCACTGGCGCCCTTCATCCAGGTGCAAGCCGGCGGCTTGCAAGGTGGGTTGGTTGGCGTGGCCGTGGGCGCGGCGCAACAGCGCCTGGATGCGCAAGTACAGTTCTTCCGGGTGAAAGGGTTTGCTCAGGTAGTCGTCGGCACCGGCCTTGAGCCCTTCGATGCGCTCGGCCCAGGAATCGCGTGCGGTAAGGATCAGCACCGGGATGGACAAGGCGGCTGCACGCCATTGTGCCAGCACCTCGAGCCCCGGCAGGCCAGGCAGACCGAGGTCGAGGATAATCAGGTCATAGGGCTCGCTGCGGCCTTGATACGCTGCGTCGCGGCCATCAGCCAGCCAGTCGACGGCATACCCCTGGCGCTGCAGGCCAGCCAGTAACTCGTCGGCCAGCGGGACGTTGTCTTCCACCAGAAGCAGGCGCATCAGTCTTCCTCGTCTTTGATCAGCACACCCGTGCTGGCGTCCAGCTTGATCTCGCGCACCACGCCCGCCGCGGTGACCAGTTCCACTTCATAGGCGTACTGGCCGTGCTTTTTCTCAAGCTCGGCCTCCAGCAAACGCGAGCCGGGGTGACGCGCCATGGCTTGTTGCAGCAACTGCTCCAGCGGCAGGATCACCCCTTGCTGGCGCAGAGCCAAGGCTTCGTCCTGATCCAGGTCGCGGGCCGTCAGGCTTGAGCAAAAAACCAGCAGGGCCAGCGCAACTGCACTGCCGGCGCGTCGATATACCTTCATTACGTTTCCTGATGATTCTTGAGGACATGCCCGGTCAGCGCGTCCAATTCAACGTCCCATTCAATGCCGTTGGGGTCTTGCAGCTCGACCTGGTAGAGGTACCTGCCGTATTCCTCGTCCAGGTCGGTGTCGAGCACGGTTGAACCGGGATGCAGCGCCAAGGCCGCGGCCTCCAACTGGTCGAAGGCGACAATAGTAACAGTGCCGGGCAATTTCAGCGTTTTGTCGGGGTCCACTGCACCCGCCTGTGCCGCCACGACGGCGGTGATAGCGGCGACCAGCACTGTGAGGCGCTTCATAGGGAGTCTCCGTTTCAAGGTGTTTTCCTACGCCGGCCACCCTACCTGCAGCAACTTAACTGAAACTGAATTGCCACCATGGCAATTGCCGACAAGCCTCTTTACCCATCATCGTGCGAGATTTCCTATACTGCCCCGCTCGCTTCAACAGAGACCGGTATGACAGCCATCCACATCAAGTTTCCCGCCCTGACCCTCAAGGCCGGTAAGCGGGCCTTTACGCGTATTCGTGAACAAGGCCTCAAGCCGGCCGACGTCGGCATCCTGCCTGGCGCAGCCGGTGGGCCCAAGGCGCTGGGTATCCAGGGCCTGGACCTGGCGCTGTTTGGCGATTGGCTGGCGCGTGCGCCCCGCGAACGAGCGCTGATCGGCGCGTCGATCGGCTCCTGGCGGTTTGCCAGCGCCTGCCTGCCCGACCCGGTGCAAGGCCTGCTCGACCTCGGCCGCTTGTACAACGAGCAGCGTTTCGCCAAGGGCGTGACCATGGCCGAAGTCAGCCAGAGCTGCCAGCGCATGCTCGACGACCTGCTGGCCGGACGCGATGCACGGGTGCTGGACAACCCGGACTACCGCCTGAACATCATGGTGGTCAAGAGCCACGGCCTGCTCGCCGATGACCACCGCGGGCGCCTCGGGCTGGGCCTGTCGTCGGTGATCGCCGATAACCTGCGCGGCCGTGCGCGGTTGTCGCGGCATTTCGAGCGGTTGATCATCCATGACCCGCGCCAGGCGCCACCCGTGCATCCACTGCAGGATTTCCCGTCGCGCTTCCTGGCCCTGGAACTCGGCAACCTGCGCCAGGCCCTGCTTGCCTCCGGCTCGATCCCCATGGTCATGCAAGGCGTGCGCGACCTGCCCGGGGGGGGGGGGGGG
>NZ_JAPFHC010000031.1:0-76448 GCF_059803535.1 Pseudomonas sp. RP-B7 | reverse complement strand
TGTGTAAACGATGTCCCCGGTTTCAGATGTAAAGGATGTCTACGGTTCTACACCCGCGCTGGGGGGCGAAGCCGCCCCGATAGGGCCGCCGCGCTGTTTCAGAAAGACCGAGGCGCCTGGATTTAGGGTGGCTGCGCCACCCAGCGCGGGCAAGCCCGCTCACTACAGGATTCGCCTAGGGATTTAGAAGATGTGTAGATACCCTGGGCCTGCTCACCACAAGGTGGGAGCGCTCAATTATTGCGCCGGATCTTTTGGCGTTTCGCTCTCGTCGTTCGTTTCTTCAGCGTCGACATCGGTGCTCAGCCCATTGGCTTCGTCTTCTGCAGCGGCTTTCTTGCGTTGCAGCTTTTCCTCTTTCTTCTGCTCCTTGGCCAAGTCTCTCTGACGTTTGGCGAAGGAGTAATTAGGTTTGGCCATGGGCGATCCTCTAGGGTCGAAGGTGAGGGTGGCGGCGCGCAGCTGCCTTGGGCTGCCATGGTAGCAGCTTAGCAGCGCGCTTGGCCTTCACTTACCGCAGGCGTAAGCGGCCAGCAGGCCGTTGAACAGTTGGTCGAGGTGCATGATGCGGGCTCCAGTGGTTGGTGGGCCGATCATAGGGCGGTTGTAGTACTTTGGCCGTTAGATTGTGTTGATAAGTCTGATAGCCTAAAGTTGTATACAATCTGTTGACTCAGATCATAAGAACTCATGCCTGCTTGAGGCACCCTTGTCGCAATCCGCGTTTTTTAAACCCTGCCTTGGAGATTCACATGTTCGCCAAACTCGTTGCTGTTTCCCTGCTGACTCTGGCTAGCGGCCAGTTGCTTGCTGCAGAGTGCAAGGTCACCGTCGACTCCACTGACCAGATGTCCTTCAACACCAAGGAAATCACGATCGACAAGAGCTGCAAGACGTTCACCGTGAACCTGGAACACTCGGGCAGCTTGCCGAAAAACGTCATGGGCCATAACTGGGTACTGACCAGCGCGGCCGACATGCAACCGGTTGCCACTGACGGCATGGCCGCTGGCATCGACAAGAACTACCTGAAGGAAGGTGATGCACGCATCATCGCCCACACCAAGATCATCGGTGCCGGCGAGAAAGATTCGGTGACCTTCGACGTGTCGAAACTGGCCGCCGGGACTGACTACGCGTTCTTCTGCTCGTTCCCGGGCCACATCTCCATGATGAAAGGCACGGTGGTCGTCAAGTAAGACCGCGTTATCGTTCTTCGCGGGCAAGCCCGCTTCCACATTCGACCGCATTCCCCTGTTGGAGCACGGTCAAGTGTGGGAGCGGGCTTGCCCGCGAAGGCGACTTAACAATCAATACAGAACTGCCAGGCCCACCTCACGGCGCGAACGGCATGACCCGCTTGTGGGCAGTCTTGCGGTAGGTCTCGCAGATAATCCGGAACGCTTCCTCACGCACCGGCTCACCGTGCAGGAACGCATCAATCTCCGCATACGTCACGCCATGTGACGCCTCGTCCGGCTTGCCCGGCGACAAGTCTTCCAGGTCCGCCGTCGGCACCTTCTCCACCAACGATTCCGGCGCGCCAAAATAGCGTGCAATCGAACGCACCTGGTTTTTCACCAGCCCGCTCAACGGTGCCAGGTCGCACGCACCATCGCCGAACTTGGTGAAAAAGCCCATCACCGCTTCCGCCGCATGGTCAGTACCGATCACCAAGCCACCGGCCGCGCCGGCGACGGTGTACTGCGCCACCATGCGCATGCGCGCCTTGGTGTTGCCCAGCACGAAGTCGCGGGAAACTGCGGCTTTGCCTTCAAACGCCGCCACTTCGGCCGCCAGGGCTTTCACCGCGGGGCCGATGTTGACGGTATGGCGCTCGTCCGGCTCGATAAAGTCCACCGAGGCCGTGGCGTCGATTTCATCGAACTGGACTTCGTACGGCAGGCGCACCGCGATAAAGCGGTAGGCCGCATCACCGCTGTTTTCGCGCAGTTCTTTTACCGCGCGCTGGGCCAAGAGGCCGGCGGTCAGGGAGTCGACGCCGCCGCTGATGCCCAGCACCAACGTCTTCAGCCCGGAATTGCGCAGGCAATCCTGGATAAAGGCCACGCGGCGGGCCACCTCGGCCTCCAGGGCCGCCTGGTCGTTGAACGGCGCTTGGACCTTGAGTTGTTCAGCAATCTCACGCTGTACGGCTTGCATGATTCACTCCTTGCTAGAGATGGCAGGTACTTTGAAAACGTGACGCAAATAGGCGACAAAGTTCGGATCGGTGCAGTGGGTCTTGCCCGCTTCGTCGGAAATTTTCGCGACGGGCTGGCCATTGCAGGCGGTCATTTTAAGCACGATGCTCATCGGTTCCACCCCTGGAATATCGCAAGTCAGGTTGGTGCCGATGCCAAAGCTCACATTGATCCGTCCACGCAGCGCCCGGAAGATCTCCAGCGCCTTGGGCAGCGACAGGCTGTCGGAGAACACCAGGGTCTTGCTCATCGGCTCGATGCCCAGCTTGTGGTAGTGGGCGATGGCTTTTTCGGCCCACTGCACGGGATCACCGGAGTCGTGGCGCAAGCCGTCGAACAGCTTGGCGAAGTACAGATCGAAATCGCCGAGGAACGCATCGGTGGTAATGCAATCGGTCAGGGCGATGCCCAGCAGGCCACGGTATTCGCGGACCCAGCAATCGAGGGCGGCGATCTGGCTGTCGATCAGGCGCGGGCCGAGTTGCTGGTGGGCCATGATCCATTCGTGGGCCATGGTGCCGAGCGGTTTCATGTCCAACTCGCGGGCCAGGTGCACGTTGCTGGTGCCGACGAAGCGGCCGGGGAAGTCATGCTTGAGCACGTTGACCACTTCCTCCTGCACCCGGTACGAAAAACGCCGGCGTGTGCCGAAATCGGCGACTTGCAGTTCGGATAATTCATCGCTACTGGCGTTGGCCGTCAGCCAATCGAACTTGCGGTACAACTGCTCGCGGGCCTGTTCGAGGATCACGCTCTGGTAGCGATAGCGGTTACGTACTTCGCTGACGATGGCCAGCATCGGCACTTCAAACAGGATCACATGCAGCCACGGCCCGCGCAGGCGGATAAACAACTCACCGTTCTCGATACCGGTCTGCACATAGCGCAAGTTGAAGCGGAACAGCCCGAGGAAGCGCAAAAAATCCGGCTTCATAAAGCTGATGCGCTCCAGGAAACCCAGTTGGTCGGGGCTCAGGCTCAACTCGGCGAGGCGCTCGATCTGGTAGCGGATTTCCGCCAGGTACGGGCGCAAATCCTCACTGTTGCGGCAACGAAACTCCCATTCAACTTCCACATTCGGGTAGTTGTGCAGCACCGCCTGCATCATGGTCAGCTTGTAGAAGTCGGTGTCGAGCAGGTTCTGCACGATGCGATCGGCAAACACACTCTCGCTCATAACGGGACTCTCCAGACGGATCGGCGATGGGCGCCGACCTTTACGCACAATTAAGGATGGGGGCTAGTGGCGCATAGGCGGGGGGTGGTTTGCCAGTGTTTTTTGCGTGATCGAGAAGCGTCCCGCTTTGAAAGACGAACCTTCTGACATTCGTCACGGATAGCAACTCTTTACGCTCTGGGCTTTCACCTAGCCGAGGGAGTAGAGGAATGAATCGCCCTGCCATTGTCGCGCCCGTCGCCTTGCAGCATACGCAGACCGTCACTTGTAACGCGCCCTGGTACGTGCAGGGCAGTGAATACCATCCTGTGGAGGCCACTTATCAACCGCTGATCAATGGCGAAGAAGCCTTCAAGGCCGTGCATTTGGCGATTGCCAGGGCCAGCAAAACCGTCGACATCATCTGTTGGGGGTTCCAGCCGTCGATGTATTTCATCCGCGACGGCAAGAGCCCGAGCATTGGCGAACTGCTCAAGGCAAAGGCTCGCGATGGAGTCAGGGTTCGCGTATTGACGTGGGAAATGCCGCTTAACTCTGCCGGTGTTGCAGGTGAGGCGAACTTGCCCGGTAAAGGCTCGGTACGCATCAGCGATCGGGCGCTACAGACGTCTACCCAGGCGCAATACGACGAGGACCGTCGATGGTTCGCCGAATGCTCGGTGTCGGACAGCAAGGCCGCCGGGCAGGCAGCGCGCGGGCTCCCGGTCTTTATCAGTCGTGGTTTCGACCTGAATGAGCGGGCCGAGATCGCCCGCAGCCTGAAAGAGGAAAGCCTCGACCCCGAGATCAGCCTCCAGATGCGTCACGCATTGCGATGGACCGCCAGCCATCACCAGAAGAGCGTGCTGGTCGACTACGAACTGCCGGACTGCGCTGTAGGTTTTGTCATGGGCCACAACATGCTCGATGCGTATTGGGATACCGACAAACACTCGGCTTTGGGCCGCTCTGAACAGAGCAAACCTGCACCCAATCGCGGGCCACGTGGTGACACTCCGCGCCAGGATATTTCCACTCAACTGAGCGGGCCGATCCTGGAGCACCTGCACCATAACTTCGCCAGTGCCTGGCTCAAGGAAACCGGGGAGAACCTGCTCGACCTTCGCCAAGCCAAGCAGGTCGGGCCGCACCTGCAATGCATGCCCGGCGTCACGCGCCAGCTGGCCCAAGTGCTGCGCACCCAGGCGCAAGCGGGCAAGCGTGAGATCGAGAAGGCCTACTTGAATGCGGTCAACAACGCGACGCAGTTTATCTATATCGAGAACCAGTATTTTCGCTGGCCACCGCTGGCCGAAGCGATCAAGAAGACGGCGGCGGATCAGACTGGTGGAGGGCGTGATCCAGGTGTACACGGCTCGTTGCACCTGTTTGTGATCACCAATGCGACCGATGACGGCATAGGTGCGGGCACGCTCAATACCCAGCGCATGCTTGAGAGCCTGGGACGTGCCGACACGATTCCCGGCGTGACCAAGCTTCGGCGTATCGAGCGGATGAAAGCGGCCGCACCTCCTCGGCCATCACCTGATCCACGGGATCATGTAGGGCAAAGGGAGTTGACTAAATGGCAGGCCGAACTCGATCAAAAAACCAAGGCGATCGAGGACAGCATGGTTGTTCCGCAAGAGCTGCCAGGGTTGAAAATTCACATGTGTTCGCTAGTGGCGCCTGACTCACCCGCCGGCCGGCAGTGGATGCCGGTGTATATCCACTCGAAGTTGATGATTGTGGATGACGTGTTTACGACCTTGGGCTCAGCGAACATCAACACCCGCAGCATGCAGGTCGATAGCGAGCTGAATATTGCGCATGAGTGGGGGAGTGTGACGCAGGGGTTGCGGCGCAGATTATGGGGGCTGCATACGGATGGGAGGGGGGCTCAGGATGATCCGGAGGAGGCGTTTGTAGTTTGGACGGAGATCATCAATGAAAACAAAGAGCGCGAGTCCAAAGCTTCGACGCCCTGCACACCCCTCGTCGAGTTTTATTACGGCAAAAGAACCCTGAAGGACCTCGACTGATGCGCCGTTTTTTTCTGCTCTCAAGCCTGCTGCTGGCCGCTTGTATCAACGGTGCTGGGCCTATTCAACTGAACAAGGACATTCCGATGAATCCGATTACCGAGGCTAAACAAAAACTTACCTTTATCTGTAGGCATGAAACCATTCCTCAGCCGGCTGCCGAAGCTGACATGTTGTTCCAGTACGCTCGCTGGCTGCAAAAAAATAATCAGCTCATACCAGACAAGGCCGTCGACGTTGCGATCGAGCGGCTTTACCGCATCGCTGCTGAAAACGGTCACTACAAAGCCAATATCAATCTACAAGCCGGCAGCATGCGCGGCCGCTTCAAGCTTCATGGCGAAGAATATCTGCGACTAAGTCAGCAACTGATCGATGCTGGTGTCGCGACCGGCTATTACTTCATTGGGGTCTTCCTGCAGCAGGGTTCCGCTGGTTTGGCGCTGGACGAGGAAATGGCCCTGCGTTATTACCGCAAGGCCGCAGACCAAGGCAGTGCCCAAGCTCAAACGATTGTCGGGGACATATTGGCGCCGATCAGCGTCGCGCCAGCGATCGCCAGACAGATGCGCCGCTGTGCAGCTGAGCAAGGGAATGGAGCAGCAGCAGTGGCGTTGGGCATCGATCTCAAAAATGAGGGCGAGTACCAAGCTGCTTTGGAGGTGCTTCAACTGGGAGTGGCCGCAGGAGAAGAAAGCTCTGCCTCACGCTTGGGCAAAGGTTTTCGAGGCCCACTGCCGGAAGACCGTTTGTACTACCTCGACCAGAAAGAAGACCTTGAACGCGCCGAGCGCTATAAAACAATCTGGAGAATATTAGCGAGATACTCCTACGCTGACCCCAAAGTCCCCGAAATCAACCAGATTGTCCCCCTGCCTCCAGCCAAACTCCCCGCCTGGGACGGCAAATTGCAATGGCTGGAAGCGCGCCTGGCCAACGTCCCGCCACCCAAGCCCAGCGAAGCACTGATCCATCGACTGGCCAACGCCAAACTGCTCGACCCTGGCACCGGGAAAGGGTTGCCGGGCTCACCGGCATTCACCCAGGCCCACTTGTTTTCACCTAACTGCTACAGCGGCCAAGCCTGTCCGGTCAGTGGGTATTGGAAGGTGGGTCGGCTCCCTGATAGCGATTACGTCGCGAAAGGAGATGGGGTTCGGCATTTCGAGACGGGCGAGGTCCTGCCGAAAATGTTGATCGAACGCTACCAGGTACGTAGTTGGCCCTTCTCCGACAAGATCACGCGTAGTGAGCAGGTGGTGGAATGGTGCCTGCTTTAAACCTGCTCCATCATCCACCTCACAAACTCCCGCACCTTCGGCACCTCCGCCGAATGCTCCGGGTACGCCAGGTAGTACGCGTCCTGGCTCGGCATCGCATGCTGCCAGGGGATTACCAGTTTGCCGTCGGCCAATTCCTCCTCCACCAGGAACCGTGGCAATAGCGCCACGCCGCAGCCCACCTGCGCCGCGCGGATGCACATGTAAAAGGTGTCGAAACGCGGTCCGTGGTAGCTGTGTTCGGTCTGGTAGCCCTGGCTGGCGAACCAGTCGTGCCAGCCCTGGGGGCGCGAGGCGTTTTGCAGCAGCACCAAGTCGCTCAGTTGCGTCGGGTCGGTGAATGGCTGCGCGGGCAGGCTTTCCGGGGCGCATACGGGCACCAGCTCTTCGCTGAACAATTTCAGGCTCTCGGTGCCCGGGCGTGAGCCTTGGCCGAAGTAGAAGGCCATGTCGGCCTTGCCTTGCAGCAGCTCGTCCGGGTCTTGTTCATTGCACAGGTCCAGGTGGATCTGCGGGTGACGCAGCCGCCAGCCCTTGAGGCGCGGCACCAGCCAGCGGGCGCCGAAGGTGTAGGGCGTGGACACCCGTAGCACTTCGGTCTCGCCGCCGTAGGAACGCAGGTAGTGGGTGGACATCTCCACTTGCGTGAGGATTTTTCTCACTTCCACCAGGTACAGGTCGCCCGCCGGGGTCATCTGTAAACGTCGGCGCACGCGGCGAAACAGCAGGTGCTGGAGCAGTTCTTCCAATTGCGCCACCTGCTTGCTCACCGCACTTTGTGTGAGGTTCAGCTCCTCGGCGGCGCGGGTAAAGCTCAGGTGGCGGGTGGCGGCTTCGAAGCACTGCAGGGCGGTGATCGAGGGCAAATGTCTTTTGTTCAGCACGCTGTGCCTCTTTTTATGTTTTGCATGAATTAATGGAATGATATCTCGCCTAATCGTCGTTTGTTGGCAAGTCTTGCGCCAGCTACAAATAAGCTCTGGATCGTCGTGTTCCTCGCGGCGCGAATTTTTAGGTCTGCAGACTGAAGGAGTGACCCATGGTTGCCGCATTGCTTGATCGTCTCGGGGTAAACCCGGCGCTGTACCAGGCGGGGAAACAACCCGTGCATTCGCCGATTGATGGCAGCCGTATCGGCAGTGTGCACTGGGAAGGTGCCGCCGAGGTGGAGCAACAGGTCAGTCGCGCCGAGCATGCATTCGAGGCCTGGCGCAAAGTGCCGGCGCCGCGTCGCGGTGAGCTGGTGCGCCAATTTGGCGATGTGCTGCGCGAATACAAGGCCGACCTCGGCGAGTTGGTCTCCTGGGAAGCCGGCAAGATCACCCAGGAAGGCCTGGGTGAAGTGCAGGAGATGATCGACATCTGCGACTTTGCCGTCGGCCTGTCCCGCCAGCTCTACGGCTTGACCATCGCCTCTGAGCGTCCTGGCCACCATATGCGCGAAACCTGGCACCCGCTGGGTGTGGTCGGCGTGATCAGTGCCTTCAACTTCCCGGTCGCGGTGTGGGCGTGGAACACCGCCCTGGCGCTGGTGTGCGGCAACGCGGTGATCTGGAAACCGTCGGAAAAGACCCCGCTCACCGCCCTGGCCTGTCAGGCGTTGTTCGAGCGCGTGGTGAAGAACTTCAACGATGCGCCGCCGTACCTCAGCCAAGTGATCATCGGCGGCCGCGATGCCGGCGCCGCGTTGGTGGATGACCCGCGTGTCGCCCTGATCAGCGCCACCGGCAGCACGCGCATGGGCCGCGAAGTGGCGCCCAAAGTCGCCGCGCGCTTTGCCCGCAGCATCCTAGAGTTGGGCGGCAACAACGCGATGATCCTCGGCCCCAGCGCCGACCTCGACATGGCCGTGCGCGCGATCCTGTTCAGCGCTGTCGGCACTGCTGGCCAGCGCTGCACCACCTTGCGCCGGTTGATTGCTCACGAATCGGTCAAGGAAGAAATCGTCACCCGCCTCAAGGCCGCCTATTCCAAGGTGCGCATCGGCCACCCGCTGGAAGGCAACCTGATCGGCCCGCTGATCGACAAGCACGGCTTCGACAATATGCAGGATGCCCTGGCGCAAGCCTTGAGCGAAGGCGGCAAGGTGTTCGGCGGCAAGCGGCAGTTGGAAGACACCTTCCCGAATGCCTACTACGTGTCGCCGGCCATCGTGGAAATGCCCGAGCAAAGCGACGTGGTGTGCACCGAAACCTTCGCGCCGATCCTGTACGTGGTCGGCTACACCGATTTCGCTGAAGCCTTGCGCCTGAACAACGCGGTGCCGCAAGGCTTGTCGTCGTGCATCTTCACCACTGACGTGCGCGAGGCCGAGCAGTTCATGTCGGCGGTGGGCAGTGACTGTGGCATTGCCAACGTCAACATCGGCCCGAGCGGCGCGGAGATCGGCGGCGCGTTTGGCGGGGAGAAAGAGACGGGCGGCGGGCGTGAGTCGGGTTCGGATGCATGGCGCGGGTATATGCGTCGCCAGACCAATACCGTGAACTATTCGCTGGAATTGCCGCTGGCCCAGGGCATTACCTTCGACTAAAACACTGTCGGAACGCGGTTGAAAATGTGGGAGCGGGCTTGCTCGCGAATGCGGTGGATCAGCTGTAAATCTGTTGACTGACACACTGCATTCGCGAGCAAGCCCGCTCCCACATTTGATTGGATTACCAAGTCGAAACTGAATTGAGTGGTTTGTTGGGTCTCATCGGAGTCTGGCAATGGCATTACGCGAAACATGTTTGTGGGAACACCTCACCCCCAGCCGGCCAGACCGCGCCGCGCTCAAGGGCGAGGTCAAGGTGGATGTGTGCGTGATCGGCGCCGGGATCACCGGTTTGTCTGCGGCCATTCACTTGCTGGAACAAGGTAAAAGCGTCGCCGTGCTGGAGGCCCATCGCACCGGCCACGGTGGTTCGGGGCGCAATGTCGGGCTGGTCAACGCCGGGCTGTGGATTGCGCCGGATGACATCGAAGCCGGTTTTGGCGAAGCGGTCGGCAGCCAGCTCAATCGCATGCTGGGTGCGGCGCCGGCACTGGTGTTCAGCCTGATCGACAAGTACAACATCGATTGCCAATTGCGTCGCGAGGGCACCTTGCACATGGCGCACAACGCCCGGGGCGAGGCGGATTTGCGCAGCCGCGAAGAACAATGGAAGCGCCGTGGTGCGCCGGTGGAGCTGCTCACCGGCCAGGCCTGTGAGCAGGCCACCGGCACGCAGAAAATCGCCGCTGCCTTGCTCGACCGGCGCGCCGGCACCTTGAACCCGATGGCCTACACCAGTGGTCTGGCGAATGCTGCCGTCGGCTTGGGCGGGCAGTTGTTCGATCATTCGCCGGTCACGCAGCTGGAACGCCAGGGCGCGCACTGGTCGGTGCAGACCGTCCAGGGCTCGGTGCAGGCCAGCCAAGTGGTGATCGCCTCCAACGCCTACACCGAAGGCGAATGGACCGAACTGCGGCGCAATTTCTTCCCCGGCTACTACTATCAGGTCGCTTCGGCGCCGCTGACGGATGCCGCTGCCCAACAGATCCTTCCCGGTGGCCAGGGCTCGTGGGACACCCGCCAAGTACTGAGCAGCATCCGCCGTGACGCCGATGGCCGCCTGCTCCTTGGTAGCCTGGGCAATGGCAACCAGAAACCCGCCTGGTTTCTCAAGGCGTGGGCCGATCGGGTGCAGCAGCATTACTTCCCGTACCTCAAATCGGTGCAGTGGGAGTACACCTGGACCGGCTGCATCGCCTTCACTCCCGACCACTTGATGCGCCTGTTCGAACCGGCGCCGGGGCTGGTGGCCGTTACCGGCTATAACGGGCGTGGCGTGACCACCGGCAGTGTGGTCGGCAAGGCGTTTGCCGACTATCTATGTCACCAGAATCCCCAGGCCTTACCGATCCCCTTTGCACCCATGCAGCCGCTGGCCGGGGTGGGCCTGCGCAGTTGCTTGTATGAGGCTGGATTCTCGCTGTATCACGCCGGGCAATGTCTGCGGATCGTGATCTGATCAGCGAAATACCGCTCAGAAGCCCGCATTTTCTTAGCCGGCTACTAATCTGTATTGGTGCAAGTCGTAGCAGTCGCGCACTGTAAATGTGCAGTTCCGTTACGCAGCCTGTTACAGCTGTAGGAACTGTCGTTTATAGGCCTGGTTGCAGGTGCGACCTGCCAGGGTTGTACTTTTTTCGCTCATTGGTTGCACCTATTGATCCTAGAGGGTTGCACGTCCTGACGAACGGAGCCGAAACGCCTGTAATTCCAATGACACCGTGTCTTTTTGAAGAATAAAAACCTACTGGCACGCGCTTTGCTCTGGGCTTTCAGTGGAAAGTTTGAACGCAAGTTGTAGTGCCAAAAATCAAAAATATCGGAGCACCACTCATGTCCCAGACGTTTTACAAGAAAGGTTTTCTTGCCCTCGCCGTTGCAGCGGCCCTGGGTGTTTCTACGTTTGTTCAAGCTGATGTGAAGATTGGCGTAGCGGGGCCCATGACGGGTGCAAACGCCGCTTTCGGTGAGCAGTACATGAAGGGTGCCCAGGCGGCGGCCGATACCATCAACAAGGCCGGTGGCATCAATGGCGAGAAAATCGTCCTGGTGGCCGGCGACGACGCTTGCGAGCCCAAGCAGGCCGTAGCCGTGGCCAACCGCCTGGCCGATCAGGACAAAGTCATCGGCGTGGTCGGGCACTTCTGCTCGTCCAACACCATCCCGGCCTCCGAGGTCTACGACGAAGCGGGCATCATCGCGATCACCCCAGGCTCCACCAACCCACAGGTCACCGAACGCGGTCTGGGCGCCATGTTCCGTATGTGCGGGCGTGACGACCAGCAGGGCATCGTGGCGGGCGACTACATCGTCGACGTGCTCAAGGGCAAGAAAGTCGCCGTCATCAACGACAAGGACACCTACGGC
This sequence comes from Pseudomonas sp. RP-B7, assembly GCF_059803535.1. Taxonomy (NCBI): domain Bacteria; kingdom Pseudomonadati; phylum Pseudomonadota; class Gammaproteobacteria; order Pseudomonadales; family Pseudomonadaceae; genus Pseudomonas; species Pseudomonas sp. RP-B7. The sequence goes on along the minus strand of NZ_JAPFHC010000031.1, from coordinate 64,866 downwards.
AAAGGCCTGGCCGATGCCACCGCTGCCCAGTTGACCAAGCGTGGCGTCAAGCCGGTGCTGGAAGAAGGCCTGACCCGTGGCGAGAAAGACTTCAGCGCCCTGGTCACCAAGATCCGTTCCCTGGGCGCCGACGTCGTGTACTTCGGCGGCCTGCACCCGGAAGCCGGTCCCCTGGTTCGCCAGATCCGTGAAGCCGGCCTGAAAGACGTCAAGTTCATGTCCGATGACGGCATTGTCACCGACGAACTGGTCGCCACCGCTGGCGGCGCGCAATACGTCGACGGCGTCTACATGACCTTCGGCGCCGACCCACGCCTGCTGCCGGACAGCAAGGCCGTGGTGGAAGAGTTCCGCAAAAACGGCACCGAGCCTGAAGGCTACACCCTTTACGCCTACGCCTCGGTCCAGGCCCTGGCTGCCGGCTTCAACGGCGCCAAGTCCAACAAGGGCGAAGACGCGGCCAAGTGGCTCAAGGCCAACCCGGTCCAGACCGTCATGGGCAAGAAGGAATGGGACGGCAAGGGCGACCTGAAAATCTCCGACTACGTGGTTTACCAGTGGGATAAAGACGGTAAATACCATCAGCTGGAAAAACAGAAGTAAGTACAAACACCGCGGACCTAATGTGGAAGCGGGCTTGCTCGCGAATGCGGCGTGTCAGTCTCTGGATGTGTTTCTGACACCCCGCCTTCGCGAGCAAGCCCGCTCCCACAGGGGGACTGTGTTGTGATCAAGATCTGTCTTTTCCTCCAGAAGCGCCGCACACCCACAGGTGTGCAGGTGCTCACCGCGTGAGATTGCGTTATGGATGGTATTTTCCTGCAGCAACTGGTCAACGGCCTGACCCTCGGGTCGGTCTACGGCCTGATCGCCATCGGCTACACAATGGTCTACGGCATCATCGGCATGATCAACTTCGCCCACGGCGAGGTTTATATGATTTCCGCTTACCTCGCGGCGATCACTCTGGCCCTGCTGGCCTACTTCGGCATTGAATCCTTCCCGCTGCTCATTCTCGGCACCTTGATCTTCACCGTCGTCGTCACCGGCGTGTACGGTTGGGTCATCGAGCGTGTCGCCTACAAACCGCTGCGCAACTCCACCCGATTGGCCCCGCTGATCAGCGCCATCGGTATCTCCCTGATCCTGCAGAACTACGCACAGATCGCCCAGGGCGCCAAGCAACAAGGGATTCCCACCTTGCTGGCCGGGGCCTGGCGTGTCGACATCGGCACCGGTTTCGTGCAGTTGACGTACACCAAGGTCTTCATCCTGGTCGCCGCCTTCGCGGGCATGGCCCTGCTGACCTACGTGATCAAGTACACCAAGCTCGGCCGCATGTGCCGCGCCACTCAGCAAGATCGCAAGATGGCTTCGATCCTCGGCATCAACACCGACCGCGTGATTTCCTACGTGTTTGTCATCGGGGCCGCCATGGCCGCCCTCGCCGGTGTGCTCATTACCCTCAACTACGGCACCTTCGACTTCTATGCCGGCTTCATCATCGGCATCAAGGCGTTCACCGCTGCGGTTCTCGGCGGCATCGGCTCCCTGCCTGGGGCGATGCTCGGCGGGATCATCCTCGGCATCTCCGAGTCGCTGTTCTCGGGGTTGATCAACTCTGACTACAAAGACGTGTTCAGTTTCTCCCTGCTGGTGGTGATTCTGATCTTCCGTCCCCAGGGCCTGCTGGGTCGCCCACTCGTGGCTAAGGTGTAAACATGTCTGCTGCCAAACCCATCGATATCAAGAAAAGCGTGGTCGATACGATCCTTGCCGGGCTTATTTCCCTGGTCGTGTTCGGCCCGATCGTCGGCGTAGTCCTCGACGGCTATAGCTTCAACCTGGAACCGGCCCGCGTGGCCACGTTGGTCGCCATCGTGATGGTCGGCCGGTTTGCCCTGAGCCTGTTCCTGCAAACGCCCAAGGGCCTCAAGGTCCTGCAAGGTTTCGAGAGCAGCGGTTCGGGTGTGCATGTGCTGGCGCCGGACTACAAGTCGCGGTTGCGCTGGATCATCCCGGCACTGATCGTGATTGCCATCGTGTTCCCGATCTTCGCCAACAAATACCTGCTGACCGTGGTGATCCTCGGGCTGATCTACGTATTGCTCGGCCTTGGGCTGAACATAGTGGTTGGCCTGGCCGGCCTGCTCGACCTGGGTTACGTGGCGTTCTACGCCATCGGCGCCTACGGCCTGGCCCTGGGGTATCAGTACCTCGGCCTGGGTTTCTGGACGGTACTGCCACTGGCGGCCATCGCGGCGGCTTTGGCCGGCTGCATACTCGGCTTCCCGGTGTTGCGAATGCACGGCGACTACCTCGCCATCGTGACCCTGGGCTTTGGTGAAATCATCCGGTTGGTGCTGAACAACTGGCTGTCGTTCACTGGCGGCCCGAACGGCATGCCGGTGCCGTCGCCGACCTTCCTTGGCCTGGAGTTCGGGCGCAAGGCGAAGGACGGCGGGGTTCCGTTCCACGAGTTCTTCGGCATCGATTACAACCCCAACATCAAGTTCATGTTCATCTACATCGTGCTGTTCCTGGTGGTGCTGGCCGTGCTGTACATCAAGCACCGCCTGACCCGCATGCCGGTCGGGCGCGCCTGGGAAGCCCTGCGCGAAGATGAAATCGCCTGCCGTTCCATGGGCCTGAACCATGTGCTGGTCAAGCTCTCGGCATTCACCATTGGTGCCTCCACCGCAGGTCTTGCCGGGGTGTTCTTCGCTAGTTACCAAGGCTTCGTCAACCCGTCGTCGTTCACCTTCTTCGAGTCGGCGCTGATCCTGGCCATCGTGGTGTTGGGTGGCATGGGCTCGACGGTGGGCGTGGTGATCGCCGCGTTCGTGCTGACGGTTGCGCCGGAACTGCTGCGCAGCTTCTCCGAATACCGCGTGCTGCTGTTTGGTGTGTTGATGGTGGTGATGATGATCTGGCGACCGCGCGGGTTGATCCGCATCAGCCGGACCGGTGTGACACCACGCAAGGGGGTAGCGCCATGAGCAAGGAAGTCGTCCTCTCAGTGGAACATTTGATGATGCACTTCGGTGGCATCAAGGCTTTGAGCGATGTGAGCCTCAAGGTCGAACGCAACTCGATCTTCGCCCTGATCGGCCCCAACGGAGCGGGCAAGACCACGGTGTTCAACTGCCTCACCGGCTTTTACAAAGCCAGCGGCGGCAAGATCGAGCTCAACGTGCGCGGCAAGCGCACCAACGTGATCCAACTGCTCGGCGAGCGCTTCCAGCCCACCGACTTCGTGTCGCCCAAAAGCTTTTTCAGCCGGGTGTTCTACAAGATGTTCGGCGGCACCCATCTGGTGAACCGCGCTGGCCTGGCGCGGACCTTCCAGAACATTCGCCTGTTCAAGGAAATGTCGGTGGTGGAAAACCTGCTGGTGGCCCAGCACATGTGGGTCAACCGCAATATGCTCGCGGGCATCCTCAACACCAAGGGCTACCGCAAGGCCGAAAGCGACGCCCTCGACCACGCCTTCTATTGGCTGGAGGTGGTGGACCTGGTGGACTGCGCCAACCGCCTCGCTGGCGAACTTTCCTACGGCCAACAACGGCGCCTGGAAATCGCCCGCGCCATGTGCACGCGGCCGCAGATCATCTGTCTCGACGAACCGGCTGCTGGCCTCAACCCCCAGGAAACCGAAGCCCTCAGCGCGATGATTCGCCTGTTGCGCGACGAACACGACCTTACGGTGGTGCTGATCGAACACGACATGGGCATGGTGATGAGTATTTCCGACCACATCGTGGTGCTTGACCACGGCAACGTGATCGCCGAAGGCGGCCCGGATGCGATCCGCAACGACCCGAAAGTGATTGCCGCCTACCTGGGCGCTGACGAAGAGGAGTTGGTATGAGCGGACCTATCCTCGAAATGAAGGACCTGGACGTGTTCTATGGCCCGATCCAGGCCCTGAAAAAAGTCTCGCTGCACATCAACGAAGGCGAAACCGTCAGCCTGATCGGCTCCAACGGCGCGGGTAAATCCACGCTGCTGATGTCGATCTTCGGCCAACCAAGGGCCGAGTCGGGGCAGATTCTGTACAACGGCGTCGATATTACCCATAAGTCGTCCCACTACATCGCCTCCAACGGCATCGCGCAGTCGCCGGAAGGGCGGCGGGTGTTCCCCGACATGACCGTCGAGGAAAACCTGCTGATGGGCACCATCCCGATTGGCGACAAATACGCCCAGGAAGACATGCAGCGCATGTTCGAGTTGTTCCCACGGCTCAAGGAACGGCGTAACCAGCGGGCCATGACCATGTCCGGCGGCGAGCAGCAAATGCTCGCCATCGCCCGCGCGCTGATGAGCCGGCCCAAGCTGTTGCTGCTGGACGAGCCGAGTCTGGGCCTGGCGCCGATTGTGGTGAAGCAGATCTTCTCGACGTTGCGCGAGCTGGCGTCTACCGGGATGACCATCTTCCTGGTGGAGCAGAACGCCAACCATGCGCTGCGCTTGTCGGATCGAGCGTATGTGATGGTCAACGGCGAGATTCGCCTGACAGGCACGGGTAAAGAGCTGCTGGTGAACGAGGAAGTGCGCAACGCCTACCTCGGCGGGCACTGACCTAAACAACACCGGCAACCTCCTGTGGGAGCCCGCTTTGTGTGGGAGCTGGCTTGCCTGCGATAGCATCGCCTCGGTTTACCAGATAGACCGAGGTGCCTGCATCGCAGGCAAGCCAGCTCCCACATAAAGCGCGCTCCCACCTTTGTTTTTATGGTGTCCACAGGGCCGGCGCCAAATTGTGGAAAACAAATCTGGCTCCCCTCCAAAGCGCGACATATAGCCGCCGCAAATCCCTGTTTTGTCACAGTTTTGACTTGTCCCCACCTGCTGTGGAACCGGCTGTGGGTAACGTGGTAGTACTCTGCTGAAGGCCTTTAAAACCGTGGCTTGTAGCGCGATGGTCGTTTTTTGATCAAGGACTTTTTCTCGGCCTGTCGAGGGCTTTGTCAACCTGTTTATAGACACAGGTATATGACTGATTTATGTCCGTGAGGCCTGTGGATAAGTCTGTGACTAAACTCTGGAAAGACAGCCGCAGAGGCCGGAATGACTGGCCTGGAGCCATCGTTCGAATTTCCCCGCTGGCAGTGGGCCTACATACGCCCTCGCAGAGGTCAAGCAAAAAACTTTCTAAAACCCTCTGAAAGCCACGCATACAGCGGCTTGGGCTGTTTTGGACTTGCCCCCAGAGACTGTGGGCGCAGCTGTGGATAACCTGCGCGCATATGGCTGTAAGCCACGGTTTAAAAGGCTTTGCTAGATATGGTTAAAAATTGATCAGGCGTGTGTCGAGTTGTGTGCTTAACGGTTGCCGCCGCGGCGGCGTACGGGCATTCTGCTGGCAACTTTTTTCCCGATGCCCGCAAGGAGAACACCATGTCCGACACGCTGTTTATTACTGGCGCAACCTCAGGTTTCGGCGAGGCCTGTGCCCGTCGTTTTGCCCAAGCCGGCTGGAAACTGGTGCTCACCGGCCGTCGCGCCGACCGCTTGAATGCATTGGTGCAAGAGCTGTCAGAGCAGACCGAAGTGCACGGCCTGGTAGTGGATGTGCGTGACCGCAAGGGCATGGAAGAGGCGATCGCCAACCTGCCGCCGTCGTTCGCCAAGCTGCGCGGGCTGATCAACAACGCCGGGCTGGCCGTGGGCACCGACCCTGCGCCCAAGTGCGACCTCGACGATTGGGAGACCATGGTCGACACCAACATCAAGGGCCTGCTGACCACCACCAACCTGCTGCTGCCGCGTCTGATCGCCCACGGCCGTGGTGCCGGGATCATCAACCTCGGTTCCATCGCCGGCAACTACCCGTACCCGGGCAGCCATGTGTATGGCGGCTCCAAGGCGTTCGTGAAGCAGTTCTCGCTGAACCTGCGTTGTGACCTGCAAGGCACCGGCGTGCGTGTGACCAACATCGAGCCAGGCCTGTGTGAAAGCGAGTTTTCGCTGGTGCGCTTTGGTGGCGATCAGGCGCGGTATGACGCGACGTACGCGGGTGCCGAGCCGATCCAGCCGCAGGATATTGCCGACACCATCTTCTGGGTGATGAACACTCCAGCGCATGTGAACATCAACCGCCTGGAACTGATGCCAGTGAGCCAGACCTGGGCTGGGTTTGCCATTGAGCGTGGGGCCAAGTAAGGCTTTAAACCGCGCCGCCTGCTTCGCGAGCAAGCCCGCTCCCACAGGTTGATCGAGTACATCCTTGGAATGCGGTCAAGTGTGGGAGCGGGCTTGCTCGCGAAGGCATCAAATCGGCCAAAATACGACATAAGGTACACTCCACCCGGTAAAACCCCTCCGCACTCTGTGGATTCAAGGTTTTGACGGGAGGAAATGTGAGTAACCGAGGTGAGCAGGCACTGCTCAAACAATCGACCATCCTGATGTTCGCAGTCGCGATCGCCGGGATTGTCACGGGTGTGGTATCCGGCGCCCAGTCCATTCTGTTCGACGGCTTTTTCTCGCTGATCGCCACCGCCATCAAGGTGCTGATGCTGATCACGGCCAAGCTGATCGCCAAGAAAAGCAACGAACGCTTCCAGTTCGGCTATTGGCACCTGGAGCCTATGGTGCTGTTGATCGAAGGCAGTTTCCTGTTGCTGATCGCCATCTACGCGTTTCTCAACGGTGTGTTCGGCATTATCAATGGCGGGCGCGAGATCGAGTTGGGGCTGGTGATCATCTACGCGGCGGTATTTACCGTGCTGGAATTCGCCTACTTCTTCTATGTGCGGTATCGCAATCGCACGCTGAAATCGTCGCTGATCCAGTTTGACAACATCAGTTGGCTAGTGGACGCCATGCTCTCGATCGGCTTGCTGATCAGTTTCCTGGCGGCGATGTTGCTCAAGTCCCAGGGTTACGATGAGTGGGCGATGTATGTCGACCCGCTGATCCTGATCCTGCTGGCCCTGAGCATGCTGGCGCCGGCGTTCAAGATCCTGCGCCCGGCGTTGCGCGAGGTGCTGGGGATCGCCCCGGACCAGTTGGACGACAAGGTGCGCGAAGTGATGGACACGGCGCAGGCCAAGCATGGTTTCGCCGATTACGTGTCCTACGTGCAAAAGCACGGACGGGCACGGTTTATCGAGATTCATGTGGTGTTGCCGGCGGATTACCCGGTGGATAACGTGGCGACCCTGGATGGGCTGCGCGAAGAAATATCCACAGGGCTCGGCAAACCGGATGCGGCGCGCTGGTTGACCATCAGTTTTACCGGGGATCGCAAGTGGATTGCGTGAGGGGCAGATAGACCGGGGTGAAGCTTTCGCGAGCAAGCCCGCTCTCACATTCGACTGCATTTCAACGCTAGAGCGCAGTTAAATGTGGGCGCGGGCTTGCTCGCGAAGAGGCCCTGAAGATCAGCCCAGATGCTGGATCAGGCCCTGATAGCAAGTCGCCAAGTGATACGGCGTAGTTGACGGCATATCCCACCGACTCACCACTCCCTGGGCATCCAGGCATTCATTCCAGCCTTTGCTATGTAAAAAGTGTTGTTGCAGCGCCAGCAGTTGCCGCTGCAACACTGCCTCGCTACCCGGCCGCAATGTCAGTGCCCGCAGGTATTCCGCCTGGGCCCAGATGCGCTGGGTCCCGTCACGTACGCTGCCATCGAGGGCCAGCATGCCGCTGACAGCACCACTCAAGTTATCCACACCCTTGAGCTCGGCGTAGGCAAATGCCCGCGTCAACGAGGCATGCAACGGCGTACCGCGCAGGATGTCCGACGATTCCAGCAAGAAGAACCACTCGAACTGGTGGCCCGGTTCAAACCAGTTATCCACAGCACCCAGCGGTTTCTCCAGCATCACGCCATGCTGGCGGTCGATGAAGCGCTGCTGCATGGCCGTCGCCAACCCCAGCAATGCGGCTTGCACGTCGGCGTCTTCACGCACCGCGAGGGTGGCGAGGAAACCTTCGGCCAGGTGCATCAATGGGTTTTGCAGCGGGCCGGATTTGAGGGATGACCAGTTGCGCTCCAGTACCGCTTCGTAGAGGCCGTCGCCGCTGGAAAAGCGCTGGGCGACCACTGCCAGGGCGGCGTTGAGCACCGATTCCACCAACGGCTCGCGCACCTTGGCCCAGTAGTGGGCGCAGGCAAAAATAATGAAGGCGTGGGTGTAGAGGTCTTTGCGCTTGTCCAGTGGCTGCCCGGCCGGGTCGATGCTGTAGAACCAGCCGCCATGCTCGGCGTCGTGAAAATGCCGTTGCAGAGAGCGGAACAACGCCGCCGCGCGCTCTTCGGCAAACGCTGCGCCGGGTTCGCCGATCAGGTTGGCAAACAGGTACAACTGCCGGGCGCACGCCATGGCACGGTAGCGCTGCGGGGGCAGCGGTTGGTGATCGGCGTCCAGCGCTTCATAGGGCAGCGCGAGGTCGGCATTCCAGCCTGGGCCTTGCCAGAGCGGCACGATCAAGGTGTGGAAGTGATTGAGCACGGCATTCAGGGCGGAGCTTGGAGCGGTGGGCATTGGCTGGCGTCGTCACGGCAGGGGTGTAGGCGCGCATGGTAGCAGGCTTGGGTTATCTGTTGTTTGTGCCGCTGCCTTCGCGAGCAAGCCCGCTCCCACATTCGAGCGTATTTCAAAGGTAGAACGCAGTTAAATGTGGGAGCGGGCTTGCTCGCGAAGAGGCCCGAATCAACGCCGCGAATCAGCCCACCAACAACCAGGCCCCCGTCGCCGCCGAAGCCGCCCCGGCAATCCGCACCAACGGCGCAGCCGCCGCCGGCAGGAAGCGCACCACGCAATACCCGGCCGCATGCAACACCGCTGTCGCCCCCACGAAACCTGCGGCATACGCCCACGGGCTGGACATGTCCGGCAGCTCCAAACCGTGCGCTACGCCATGAAACAAGGCGAACAAGGCTGTTGCACCGACGGCCATGAACAACGGCGGCCGCACCGCCAACGCTACCGCCAGGCCCAGGGCCAGCACCGAAGCGGCAATCCCGCTTTCCATCGCTGGCAATTGCATGCCTTCAAAGCCCAGCACGCCACCGAGCAACATGGTGCCGACAAAGGTGCATGGCAGTGCCCAGCGGGCCGCGCCTTGCTGTTGCGCGGCCCACAGACCGACCGCCAGCATCGCCAGCAAATGATCGAGGCCGCCCAGCGGGTGGCTGATCCCGGCGATCAAACCGTTGTCGCCATGCCCCGGATGGGCGAAGGCGAGGGCGGGGGCCAGCAGCAATGCGGCGGCGGTGAAGAGTTTTTTGAGGCTCATAAACAGGCTCCTTGTGGTTTATCAGGCAGCGGTCAGCAAGCCTTGGCGTTCGATGAAGGCGACGATTTCTTCCAGGCCCACACCGGTTTTCTGGTTGCTGAACACAAAGGGTTTGCCGTTGCGCATACGCGTGGTGTCGCTGTTCATCAACTCCAGCGACGCGCCGACCAGCGGCGCCAGGTCGATCTTGTTGATCACCAGCAGGTCGGACTTGCAAATACCCGGCCCACCCTTGCGCGGCAGCTTGTCGCCGGCGGACACATCGATCACGTAGATGGTCAGGTCCGACAGCTCCGGGCTGAAGGTGGCCGACAGGTTGTCGCCGCCGGACTCCACCAGGATCAGGTCCAGGCCGGGAAAGCGGCGGTTGAGTTGGTCCACCGCTTCGAGGTTGATCGATGCATCTTCGCGGATTGCGGTGTGCGGGCAGCCGCCGGTTTCCACGCCAATGATGCGCTCGGGCGCGAGGGCCTGGTTGCGCACCAGGAAATCGGCGTCTTCGCGGGTATAGATGTCGTTGGTGACCACGGCCAGGTTATAGCGATCGCGCAGCGCCAGGCACAGGGCGAGGGTCAGGGCGGTCTTGCCGGAACCTACCGGGCCGCCGATGCCGACGCGCAGAGGTTGTGTGTTCATGTAGTGCTTCTCCTAGGAACGGAACAGGCGGCTGTACTGGCGCTCGTGGGCCATGCACGCCAGGGACAGGCCGAACGCGGCGCTGCCGACATAGTTGGGGTCGATGTGGGTGGCGTCCTGCTGGGCTTGTTGCAGCAACGGCAGCAGTTCGCTGGTCAGGCGTTGGGCGGCTTGTTGACCCAGGGGGAGGGTCTTCATCAGCACGGCCAACTGGTTTTCCAGCCAGCTCCATAGCCAGGCGGCGAGGGCGTCGGCGGGGCTGATGGCCCAGGCGCGGGCGGCGAGGGCCCAGCCCAGGGCGAGATGGGGTTCGGCACGTTGTTCAAGGAAGGCGCGCGCGCTGTCGTCCAGTTCGGGCAAGCCGTTGAGCAGTTGTTGCAGCGAATAACCCATCTGCCGGCTTTCTTGATGCAACTCGCGGGTCTCACGGCTGGCGCGGTGCTCTTCACACAGGGTTGCCAGCACTGGCCAATTCTCCTGTGCCGCGGCGTGGCAATGGGCGAGCAGCAGCGGTGCTTCGAAGCGTGCCAGGTTGAGCAGCAACTGGTCACTGATCCAGCGCCTGGCGCTGCCCGCGTCATGCACCCGGCCGTTGTCCACGGCCATCTCCAGGCCCTGGGAGTAGCTGTAGCCACCAATCGGCAATTGCGGGCTGGCCAGACGCAGCAGCGCCCAGGCTGGGTTCATAGCCGCACGCCGAACTGGTGCAGCTTGGGCGGGTAGTTGAAATCTTCGTCGCCATGCCGTGAGTGGTGATGGCCGCCGCCATAGGCGCCATGTTCCGGTTGGAACGGCGCTTCGATGGTCGCGGTGCTGGCCCCCAGTTGTTCGAGCATGGCCTTGAGCACGTAGTCATCAAGCAAGCGCAACCAGCCATCGCCGACTTGCAGCGCCACATGGCGGTTGCCCAGGTGATAGGCGGCGCGGGTCAGTTCAAAGGCACTGCTGCAGGTGACATGCAGCAGTTGTTCAGGACGGGCGCAGACGCGTACGACGCGTCCGTCTTCAGCCTGTAGGAATTCGCCGTCGTGCAGCGGTGGCTGACCGCGCTCCAGAAAAAGGCCGACGTCTTCACCGTCGGCACTGAAACAGCGCAGGCGGCTTTTGCTGCGGGCTTCGAAATTCAGCAGCAACTCGGCGGCCCAGAGGGCTTGGGGGGCGATTCGGCGGTGGATCACCAGCATCAGAAGGCTTCCAGCAATGAGCGATGACAGTGCTAGAGCAAGGGGCTTGCCAACCCCGGGAGCGAGTAGGAATTGCCTGTAGGCAGGCACGATGGCGCCACGAAACAGGGCGTGGTGGGAATTTTGGTGTGCGCCGATGTGGTGCATTGATTGCTATAGCGCACTTGTTGCGGGCGTTTTGAGATTTTTCCTACATGGCTTGGGGATTCGCCGTTCAGGGTGTTGCAGGGTGATTGATTAGGCTTCGCGCCGTGTTTAATCCACTGCGACGTTCATCATGATCAAGTCATTTTTGTGTCTGGTTTTTATCAGCCTGTCTTTTTCCGTCTCTACCGCGTCAGCCAATTTCCAGCCCCGCCCTATGTTCAGCAAGGCGGACATCAACAATGTGGTCGACCGCGCCCACGCGCTGTTGGGAACGCCCTATAAATATGGCGGAAACTCAGTGACGCAGGGCTTCGACTGCAGCAGTTTCCTGGTCTACCTGTTCAAGACCGAAGCGAATATCCAGCTGCCGCGCACCACGGCGGCGATGCACCGTTCGACGGCCGCGACCATCCCGCGCAATGCCTTGAAACCCGGCGATGCGGTGTTCTTCAGCGGCAACGGGCGTGGCCAGGTCAGCCATGTGGGCCTGTATATCGGTGAGGGCAAGTTCATCCATTCGCCGCGCACCGGCAAGACCGTGCGCATCGACTCGCTGAGCAACAACTACTGGAACAGGAACTACACGACTGCCAAGCGTTTCCACTCGGCGGGGTGACCGCGTTACTCGGTGCTGCCCAGCCCTTGCCAATGCTTGAGGCCGATAAAGATAAAGCGCAGCTGTTGGGTGATTTTTGCCTGGGGCGTGAGGTGCGCAGGCAGGGCCTGGGCGGGCGGGTCGATGATGTCGGGGAGGGTGGCGAACACACTTTTGACGATCAGGTCGGCCATCACGTGCAAGCCTTCGCCGTCCAGGTGTTGCAGCTTGGGCATCAATGTCAGGTCGGCGGCCAGGTCGCGGGTGATGTCTTCACGCAAGGCGCCAATGGCCTGGCGCACGGCCAGGCAGCCGCCGTATTGCTCGCGGGCGAGAAACAAAAATTGCGAACGGTTGGCGGCGACCACATCCAGGAAGATGCGCACCGAAGCATCGATAATGCCGCCCATCACGAATTCGTTGTGGCGCACCAGGCGGATGGTGGCGCGAAAGGTCTGGCCGACTTCACTGACCAACACGAGTCCAAGCTGGTCCATGTCGGCAAAGTGGCGATAGAAACCTGTGGGGACGATGCCGGCGGTCTTGGCCACTTCACGCAGGCTCAGGCTGCCGAACCCACGGCCACACTCCATCAGATGGCGAGCAGCGTCCATCAGGGCGAGGCGGGTCTGTTGCTTCTGTTCGGCGCGGGGCAGCATGGCGGGCGGGCTTAGTCGGCAAGTACAGCGACGCACTCTAGCAAACCAGCTCTGTTGGCGTCGAACTTGGCGGGGTACTGCGTGATGCGGTCTACAGGAAAGCAAAAGCCCGATCGACAGATCGGGCTTTTTTCTCGGCCACCACGGGCTTAGCTCTGGGCTTCGTGCAGTTCTTTCAGGCGATCAGCACCACCTTCGGCAAGACCTTGGGCGTAAGCGCGATCGTTGGCTTGTTCAGCACCACCTTCAGCGACGCCTTGGGTGTAGGCACGGTCGTTGGCTTGTTCAGCACCACCTTCGGCAACACCTTGGGTGTAAGCACGGTCGTTGGCTTGTTCAGCGCCGCCTTCAGCAATGCCTTTGGCGTAGTCACGGTTTTCTTCTTCTTGCGAGCCGCTGCGAGCCAGGGTCTGGCTGGACTGGACGGCTTGTGCTTTGTTCTGTGGGATGGCCTGTTCGGCAGCTGGCAGGGCGAAAGCGCTGGAAGCCAGGACGGACAACAGGACGGTAGCGAGTACTTGGCGTTTCATGATGGGTTGCTCCTTGGGAGGGCGATAAAGTGGGTACAGGGCTAATGCTACTCTTGATAACTCGATATAAAAGTTCATAAACACAATGGTAATAATCAACAGAATTGATTGTTCCAAGAGATGGCTCTAGACCGCACCTCTCAAGCCCGCGGTTTTGCACCGGGGTGGGTATTTTCGACACGTGCACGGGTAACAATGGTGCGCCGACATAGGGGTAAATCTGTCGAGATGGTCAGAAAAACGCCTTTTTCCTGGCAAATGGCCGATCCGGTTAAACCCCCGCGCGGTTTGCCAGTCGTAGTCCTATAAGCTGTCTTAAACGGCTGTCACCCAGCCGGTCGTATTCAGGAGTCCTGTGCAATGACGCGCACGCGCAAAATCGTCGCTTGGAGCTGTACCAGCTTCGCTCTATTAATCGCCGTGGCGGTGTTGGTGCTGGTGTTCTTCGACTGGAACCGGCTCAAGCCGCAGATCAACGCCAAGGTCTCCGAAGAACTGCACCGCCCGTTCGCCATCAACGGCAACCTGGCAGTGGTGTGGGCGCGTGAACCCGATGAAGGCGGCTGGCGCGCCTGGGTGCCTTGGCCGCACGTGATCGCCGAAGACCTGAGCCTTGGCAACCCCGACTGGTCAAAAAAACCGCAGATGGTCAGCCTCAAAAAGGTCGAGCTGCGCATCTCGCCCCTGGCCTTGCTGGTGCAGCGCGTGGTGATCCCGCGTATCGATCTCACCGAGCCGAGCGCCGAGTTGCAGCGCCTGGCCGACGGCCGCGCCAACTGGACTTTCAAGTTCGACCCTAAAGACCCCAACGCCGAGCCCTCCAACTGGGTTGTAGACATCGGCGCCATCGGCTTCGACAAGGGCCATGTGACCCTCGACGACCAAACCCTCAAGACCCAACTCGACGTGATCATCGATCCCCTGGGCAAACCCATCCCCTTCGGCGAAATCGTCGGCGACGCCGATGCGAAGAAGGCCCTGGAAAAAGGCTCGGCGCCCCAGGACTATGCGTTCGCGCTCAAGGTCAAAGGCCAGTACCACGGCCAGAAACTCGACGGCACCGGCAAGATCGGCGGCCTGCTCGCCTTGCAGGACGCGGCCAAGCCGTTTCCGCTGCAAGCCCAAGTCAGGATTGCCGACACCAGCATCGCCCTGGCCGGCACCCTGACCGACCCTCTCAACCTCGGCGCCCTCGACCTGCGCCTGAAACTCGCCGGCGCCAGCCTCGGCAATCTGTACCCGCTGACCGGCGTGACCCTGCCGGACTCGCCAGCCTACTCCACCGACGGCCGCCTGATCGCCAGGCTGCACGAGGCCAGCGGCGCATCATTCAGCTACGACAACTTCAACGGCAAGATCGGCAACAGCGACATCCACGGCAACCTCGCCTATGTCGCCAGCCAGCCACGCCCCAAGCTGAGCGGCGCGCTGGTGTCCAACCAACTGCTGATGACCGACCTCGCACCGCTGATCGGCGCCGACTCCAACGCCAAGCAAAAGGCCCGTGGCGGCGAAAGCAAACAGCCCGCGACCAAAGTGCTGCCGGTGGAAGAGTTCCGCACCGAACGCTGGCGTGACATGGATGCTGACGTGGAATTCACCGGCAAACGCATCGTGCACAGCGCCGAATTGCCCTTCACCGACCTCTACACCCACGTGTTACTCAACGATGGCCAACTCAGCCTCGAACCCCTGCGCTTCGGCGTGGCTGGCGGCAAGCTCGACGCGCAGATCCGCCTGAACGGGCGCATCACGCCCATGGAAGGCCGCGCCAAACTCACGGCGCGCAACTTCAAGCTCAAGCAACTGTTCCCGACCTTCGAACCGATGAAAACCAGCTTCGGCGAACTCAACGGCGACGCCGATATCGCCGGGCGCGGCAACTCCGTAGCGGCGCTGCTGGGCAGTTCCAACGGTGACCTGAAGATGCTGATCAACGACGGCGCGATCAGCCGTGGCCTGATGGAAATCGCCGGGCTCAACGTCGGTAACTACGTGGTCGGCCGCCTGTTCGGCGACAAGGAAGTGAAGATCAACTGCGCCGCGGCGGACTTCGGCGTCAAGAACGGCCTGGCGACCACGCGCTTGTTTGTGTTCGATACCGAGAACGCGATCATCTACATCGATGGCACCGCCAACATGGCCACCGAGCAACTGGATCTGATCATCACCCCGGAATCCAAGGGCTTTCGCCTGTTCTCCCTGCGGTCACCGTTGTACGTCAACGGGCCGTTCATCAAGCCCAACGCTGGCGTGAAGGCGGTCCCACTGATGTTGCGCGGCGCGGGCATGGTGGCTTTGGGCGTGATCGTTGCCCCGGCGGCCGGCTTGCTGGCGCTGGTGGCACCCAGCGGCGATGTGCCGAACCAGTGCGCGCCGTTGTTGCAGCAGATGAAAGAGGGCAAGGCGCCGAAAACGGTGAAGGGCTAACGGCACAAACCGAAGCCAAAAATGTGGGAGCGGGCTTGCCCGCGAATGCGGTGTGTCAGCCACATGTAAGTTGACTGATACTCCGGATTCGCGCGCAAGCCCGCTCCCACACTGTTAGGTGTTGCCTGTTAGAGACCTTGCAGAATATCCGCCATGTCATCGGCGTGTTCTTCTTCCTGGGCCAGGATGTCTTCGAAGATCCGGCGTGTGGTCGGGTCTTTATCACCGATGTACTGGATGATCTCGCGGTAGCTGTCCACCGCAATCCGTTCTGCTACCAGATCTTCGTAGACCATTTCCTTCAGGTCCTTGCCGGCCACGTACTGCGCGTGGGAGTTCTTCGACAGCAGGTCCGGGTTGAACTCCGGCTCACCGCCCAACTGCACGATGCGCTCGGCGAGTTTGTCGGCGTGTTCGGCTTCCTGGGTGGCGTGTTCGAGGAACTCATCGGCGGCGACGGAGGCCTTGAGGCCGCTGGCCATGAAGTAATGACGCTTGTAGCGCAGCACGCAGACCAGCTCCGTGGCCAGTGACGCGTTGAGCAGGCGGATGATTTCTTCGCGGTCGGCGTCATACCCTTCGGTCACGGCGCCATTTTCGACGTTTTGGCGCGCGCGGCTGCGCAGGGTTGCAACGTCTGTCAGGTGTGCTTCAGTCATCTCAATCTCCTGGTGCTAATCCGGTTTTGCGCCACGCTCTGTCGGCGTGATCGCTCGAAGTTGTGAGTCCCGGACCAAGCAAAAAGTTTTATCGGATTTACCCCGGGCGTCATCAGCGCGACTTGAGGCTGGGTTAGGCTGGCGCTCAAGTGATCAGGTTCGAGGACGTTCGCACCATGCCGCAGTCGTTAGCCACGCGTTACCCCCTGGTCCTGGTGCCCGGCATGCTTGGGTTTGTGCGTTTGGGGTGGTTCCCGTACTGGTACGGTATCGTCCCGGCATTGCGCGCGGGTGGCGCGCAGGTGTTTGCGGTGCAAGTGGCGCCGCTGGACTCCAGCGAGGTGCGCGGCGAGCAGTTGCTGGTGCAGATCGAGCGTATTCGCCGGGAGACCGGCGCCGACAAGGTCAACCTGATCGGTCATAGCCAGGGCTCGTTGACCGCCCGTTATGCCGCGGCCCAGCGTCCGGAATGGGTGGCCTCGGTGACCTCGGTGGCCGGGCCGAACCATGGCTCGGAACTGGCCGACCATATCCAGGTTCATTACCCCATCGACGGCGTGAAAGGGCGGATCATCAGCGCCCTGTTTCATCTGGCGGCGTGGGTAATGGGTGTGCTGGAAACCGGCTATCGCGGGCCGCGCTTCAAGGCGGATTTACAGGCCTCCCACCATTCCCTGACTAGCGCCGGGGTGGCGCTGTTCAATCGTCAGTACCCGCAAGGATTGCCCGAGACCTGGGGCGGGCACGGCGATGAGGTGGTCAACGGGGTGCGTTATTACTCGTGGTCCGGCACCTTGCAGCCGGGCATCACCGACCGCGGCCGCAACCTGCTCGATGGCACGAACCGCAGCTGTCGCCTGTTCGCCCGCAGCTTTGTTCGTGAGAAGGGCCAGTGCGACGGCATGGTCGGGCGCTACAGTTCACACTTGGGGCTGGTGATCGGTGATGACTTTCCGTTGGACCACTTTGACATCGTCAACCAGTCCCTCGGCCTGGTGGGCAAGGGGGCCGAGCCGATCCGGTTGTTTACCGAACATGCCCAAAGGCTCAAGGCCGCCGGGGTCTAAACAGTTGACTCGGTCCAATTGTGGGCTTGCTCGCGAAAGCGGCGGGTCGGCAGCAAATCTGGCGACTGTTACACCGTATTCGCGAGCAAGCCCGCTCCCACACAAGCCCGCTCCCACATTTTGATCGCGTTCAGGCCGCTCTGACCGGCGTGGTCCAGCGCTCCGACAAAATCACCCCGCCCAGTGTCAGCAAGCCCCCCACCAAGTGATACAGCGCCAGCTCTTCCTTTAGCACCACCGCCGCAATCAGCGCCGTGATCAACGGCAGCAAATTGAAAAACAGCGTGGTTCGGCTTGGCCCCAGGGTCTTCACCGAGTGCATCCACGCCAGCGGCGCCAGCATCGAAGCCAGTAGGCAGGCGTACAACACCAGCGGAATATTCGCCCAGCCCAGCCCGGCCTTTTCCGAGAACACGAACAGCGGAAACAGCACCACCACCGCCACCAGCACCTGCAAGTACAGCAACACCAGTGGCGGCAGGCGCAGTTGCCATTTTTTCAGCAAGGTGCTGTAGACCGCGTAGGCCAGGGTGGCGACCAGCATCATCGCATCGCCCAGGTTGACCCCATGCTGCAGCAACGCACCAAGACTGCCGGACGACACCACCACGACCACCCCGGCAAACGACAGCACGGCCCCCGTGAGCGCGCCGTAGGTCAGGCGCTGGCCGAGGCTGATGATCGCCGCGGTGAGCGCCATCAGTGGCATCAGCGACAGGATGATGCCCATGTTGGTCGCCGTGGTCAGCGACGCGGCGTAGTACGCCAGGCTTTGGTACACCGCCATGCCCAGCACGCCAAGGATGCCGATCTTGCCCAGGTTCGGGCGGATCTGCGCCCAGTGGGCGAGCACCGGTTTGAGCATGAACGGGGTAAACAGCATTGCCGCCAGCAGCCAGCGGTAAAAGCCGATCTCCGAGGGGAAGATCGAACCCACGGCCAACTTGTTGACCACGGTGTTGCCGGCCCAAATGAAGATGGCCAGCAGGGGATACGCGTATTGCATTGAAAGAAACCAGGTGTGTTGATGAGGGGCGATTATCCCTTGTCTGGATCGCAGCCTATACTGCGATCCGGACAAATGACTGATGTATCCAGACAACATGGCCAAGCACAACGTACGCCTCCCGGATTTCCCCCAACTGCCGAGCCCGGTGTACTTCCGCTATTCGGATTTTGCCCCCGACACCGAATGCACCCCGCACCGGCACGGCTGGGGTTCGCTGGATTACTCCGCCAGCGGCGTGATGCGTATGGAAGTGGCCGGCAATCGCTTTATGTCGCCACCGCAGTACGCGGTGTGGGTGCCGCCGCACACCGAGCACAGTTCTTACAACGCCGAGGCGATTGTCTACCACTCGGTGGGGCTGGCTCCGGCGCTCTGCGCGCAACTGCCGCAGCAACCCTGCACCCTGGCGATCAGCGACATCCTCAAGGCGATCCTCAGCGACTTCGCCCGGCGCGACGTGAACATCCCGCAGAGCGAAGCCGACATCCGCCTGGCCCAGGTGCTGGTGGACCAACTCAAGCAGGCGCCGATCCACAATTGTTTCTTGCCCTACGCCCGCCACCCCGGCCTGCTCGGTGTGCTCGAAGGCATGCAGGCCGACCCCGGCGACAACCGCCCGCTGGCCCACTGGGCGGCGCACGTGCACGTCAGCGAACGCACCCTGGCGCGCCAGTTCGTGCGCGAGTTGGGCATGAGCTTTGGCGAATGGCGCCAGCGTCTGCGCTACCTTGCGGCTATCGAGGCGCTAAACAGCGAACACAGCGTGCAACACGTGGCCTTCGACCTGGGCTACAGCACTGCCTCGGCCTTTATTGCGATGTTCCAACGCCACGCCGGTTGCACCCCGGAGCAGTACCGGCGGACCACGATTCGTGGTGGGTGAAGATGTAACAGGGTTTGACTACACTGCAGGGTAGGCCGTGCCCCTCGGTACGGTAACAGGGAGAAAACTCCATGAAGATGCTGCGAATTCCGTTGTTGATGATGGGCCTGCTGCTGTGTTCCCAGGGCTTTGCCGCCACCGCCCAGCAAAACAAAATGACCACGTGCAACGCCGAAGCCACCACCAAGACCCTCAAGGGTGACGAACGCAAGGCGTTCATGAAAACCTGCCTGTCGGCCCCGGCGGCCAATGACGCCAAGACCCTGACGCCGCAGCAGCAGAAGATGAAAGACTGCAATGCCTCGGCGAAGACCAAGGCGCTGACTGGCGATGCGCGCAAGACCTTTATGAGCACTTGCCTCAAAGGCAACTGACAGCGCACATACCCTGTGGGAGCGGGCTTGCTCGCGAAAGCGGTGGGTCAGTCAACAAATCTGGCGACTGATACACCGCTTTCGCGAGCAAGCCCGCTCCCACATTGACGGTGTTCACAATTTTCAGAGCTCTCGCTTGATTCCCTCAAGGCTGGCAGACTGCCCATCCTTTAACGCCGTTTGTTTTGAGGCTGTATGCCAACGTTTTCTCAGCGTCCTGTGTTGTTGCTGGCCAGCTACATCATCATTTTCGGCGGTTTGCTGCTGGTGCTGCCGCTCAAGCTGCTGCCCAGCCTGTTGGCCGGCCTGTTGGTGTATGAACTGGTCAACATGCTCACCCCCCAACTGCAACGGCTGATCGAAGGCCGGCGTGCGCGCTGGTTGGCGGTGGCCTTGCTCGGCACTTTGATCGTCAGCGTGTTGACCCTGATTTTTGCCGGGGCCATCAGCTTCCTGCTTCACGAAGCGGAAAACCCCGGGGCCTCCCTCGACAAATTCATGGGTGTGGTCGACCGCGCGCGCGGCCAATTGCCGCCGTTTATCGACGCCTACCTGCCCGCCAGTGCCGCCGAATTCCGCGTGGCCATCGGCGACTGGATGAGCAAGCACCTGAGCGAACTGCAGCTTGTGGGTAAGGATGCCGCCCACATGTTCGTCACTCTGCTGATCGGTATGGTGCTCGGCGCGATCATCGCCCTACAGCGCGTGCCCGACCTGACCAAACGCAAACCCCTGGCCGCCGCGCTGTTCGACCGCCTGCACCTGTTGGTCCAGGCCTTTCGCAACATCGTCTTCGCGCAGATCAAGATCGCCGCGCTCAACACCGCCTTCACCGCCGTATTCCTCGCCGTGGTGTTGCCGTTGTGCGGGATTCACCTGCCGCTGACCAAGACCCTGATCGTGCTGACCTTCCTGCTCGGCCTGCTGCCGGTGATCGGCAACCTGATGTCCAACACGCTGATCACCATCGTCGCGCTGTCCCTGTCGATCTGGGTGGCGGTGGCGGCGCTGGGCTATTTGATCGTGATCCACAAGGTCGAGTACTTCCTCAACGCGCGGATCGTCGGCGGGCAGATCAGCGCCAAGTCGTGGGAGCTGTTGTTGGCGATGCTGGTGTTCGAGGCGGCGTTCGGCTTGCCGGGGGTGGTGGCGGGGCCGATTTATTATGCGTATCTCAAGAGTGAGTTGAAGCTTGGAGGGATGGTTTAAGGCTTGTGTCGCCTGGGCTGGCCTCTTCGCGAGCAAGCCCGCTCCCACGCTGACTGTGTTCACAAGTCTAAATGTGTAAACACCGTAAATGTGGGAGCGGGCTTGCTCGCGAAGGGCGCGCCGCAGTCTTTCAGCTAAAACTCAGTAGCCGTACCGCTTGCTCGCCTCAATCGCCAGACCACTGCCGATACTGCCAAAGATATTTCCTTCCACATGCCGCGCCTTCGGCAACATCGCCGAAATGCTGTGGCGCAGTGCCGGAATCCCGCTGGAACCGCCGGTAAAGAACACCGTGTCCACCTGCGCCACGCTCACCGAAGCGTCGTTGAGCAACTGCGTCACGCTACCGCGCACACGCTCCAGCAAGGTATCGATGGACGACTCGAACAGTGCGCGGCTCAGGTCTACGCTCAGGCCTGGTTCGATGCGGTCCAGCGCGACGTGGCGGCTGTCTTCGTGGGTCAGTTGGATCTTGGTTTCTTCCACTTCCATGGCCAACCAGTGCCCGGCGCGCTGTTCGATCAACTTGAACAGGCGGTCGATGCCGCCGGTGTCTTCGATGTCGTAGCGCATGCTGCCCAGGGCCAACTGGGATTTTTGCGAGTACACCGAGTTGATGGTGTGCCAGGTCGCCAGGTTCATGTGGTGGCTGGTGGGCATGTAGGCGCCACTCTTCATGCGGCTGCCGTAGCCGAACAGCGGCATCATGCCGTTCAGCGAGAGCTGTTTGTCGAAGTCGGTACCGCCGATGTGCACGCCGCCGGTGGCGAGGATGTCGCTCTGGCGGTTGTCGTTGTGGCGGCGGTCCGGCGACAGGCGCACGAGGGAAAAGTCAGACGTACCACCGCCGATATCGACGATCAGTACCAGCTCTTCCTTCTGGATGGTGGACTCGTAGTCGAACGCGGCCGCGATGGGCTCGTACTGGAACGAAATGTCCTTGAAGCCGATCTTGCGCGCCACGTCCACCAGGGTGTTCTCGGCTTCCTGGTCGGCCATCGGGTCGTCATCGACGAAAAATACCGGGCGGCCCAGCACCACTTCTTCAAACTCACGGCCCGCGTTGGCTTCGGCGCGGCTCTTGAGCTGGCCGATAAACAGCGCCAGCAGGTCGGTGAACGGCATCGCGGTGCCGAGCACGCTGGTGTCGTGCTTGATCAGCTTGGACCCCAACAGGCTCTTGAGCGAGCGCATCAGGCGGCCTTCGTAGTTTTCCAGGTACTCGTGCAGCGCCAGGCGACCGTACACCGGGCGGCGTTCCTCGAAGTTGAAGAACACCACCGACGGCAGGGTGATCTTGTCGTCCTCCAGCGCAATAAGCGTCTCCTCGCCGGGGCGGATCCAGCCGACGGTGGAGTTGGACGTGCCAAAGTCGATGCCGCAGGCACGGGCTGGGGATGGGTTGTTCATGTCTATCGGGTTCCGGTCGAAAAACGGCCGCGCAGTGTATGCCAGTCGGCGGCGGATGCGTAGGCCGGCTATCTGTAAATACGCCTTGAAAGTGCGGGATTCGCCCCCACATCTGCTGCATACGGTGAATGCCGATAACACTTTGACGCACCCCCTGGCCACAAGACTCAACAGGTGCAAAGCTGCGCACGTTGTGCCCCGGGCTGTGCGATCTCGATTAAGGATGGTGAACCGCCGATGGATTTCAAAGACTACTACAAGATATTGGGCGTAGAGCCGACGGCCGACGACAAGGAAATCAAGGCGGCCTACCGCAAGCTCGCGCGTAAATATCACCCCGACGTAAGCAAGGAAAAAGACGCCGAAGCCAAGTTCAAGGACGCGTCCGAAGCCTACGAAGCGCTCAAGAGCGCCGACAAGCGCGCCGAATACGACGAGCTGCGCAAATACGGCCAGCATGGCCAACCGTTCCAGGGGCCACCGGGCTGGCAGAGCCGTGGCGGCTTTGGCGGCGGTGGCGGCGGCGAGGACTTCTCGGACTTCTTCAGTTCGATCTTCGGTTCGCGCGGCGATGGTTTCGGCGGCGGTCAGCGCCGTCCTGCCGGGCGCAAGGGCCAGGACGTGGAGATGCAGCTGTCGGTGTTCCTGGAAGAGACACTCTCTACCGAGTCCAAGCAAATCAGCTTCCAGGTGCCGCAATACGACGCCTCGGGCCGTCATGTGAGCAACACCACCAAGAGCCTGAACGTGAAGATCCCCGCCGGCGTCGCCGACGGTGAGCGCATTCGGCTCAAGGGCCAGGGTGCCCCGGGCATTGGCGGTGGTGCCAACGGTGATCTGTACCTGATCATCAAGTTCGCGCCGCATCCGAAGTTCGAGGTCGATGGCGAAAACCTGATCATCAACCTGCCGCTGGCGCCGTGGGAGTTGGCGTTGGGTGCGGAAGTTGCGGTGCCGACCCTCACCGGCAAGATCAACCTCAAGGTGCCTGCCGGCAGCCAGAACGGCCAGCGCATGCGTGCCAAGGGCCATGGGTTGCTGAACAAGAGCGGGCAACGCGGTTATCTGTTTATCCAGCTCAAGGCCGTGATGCCTAAGACGGCCGACGACGAGACAATCTCCCTGTGGCAGGAACTGGCTAAAAAAGCCGCGTTCAACCCTCGCGAGAATTTCTGAGGCATCGAGCGCCGCGCTAACTATCTAGCGCGGGCTGCTCCGTCGGGCATGGTGTGCTGACGCTCCCAATCCAAGGAGCTAAGCCATGCCCGATATCACCTCTGCCGCGCCGGCCACGGCGCCGGCGCATCCGCCGATTTCCCGCAGCCTGCACGGCGACTTCATCGAACGGTCGATCCCCGATTGGCTGGTCGATGCCACACCCGAACGCCTGGCCGCCTTCAGGGACAGTCCCACCCAGCCCCCCCTTTGGTACCGACACGCCACGGCGGCGCAGCGCCAGGCCCTGCACACGCAAACTCGCGCTGCATTCACTACCCAGACGCGCCTGGATAAAGCCATGGCCGGCCTGCAAGGCATCGACCGCTTTGCCGAGCCGCTGCTGGTGCATGCCCTCAAGGAGAAATTCAACGTCACCCTCGACGTCAACACGACGTTTTTGCAGCTCAGGCAGGCTGTCGAAGTGGGTGTTCTCGGCATCGATATTGCCAGCTATGAGGTGTTGAAACTGCCGTTGTTGCAGGCCGCGTTGCACAACTTCGAAGCCGCGGAGTGCGAAAGCGGCGCTTTTCATGAGTCCTCCGGGTTTCTTGAGCAGGACACCGCCAGCACGTTCAAGGCCATCACAACAGGCATTAGCGTGAAGCAATTCACCAGCCTGTGCCGCAGCCTCGACATCGGTGCGCAGTACCAGGCCTACCTCAAGGATTACCTCTATTCCCAAGACGCAGTCACCCGCACTGTACTGCGCGAGAAGTTCACCACCGCACAGAAAGCGGCACTGCGCGCGGCCGCAGAAATGGCGCTGCTGAAAAAGGACATCGAACCCGACGACTACCGCATGCTGCTGGCGGTCGCCGACGGCGAGCGGTTTCCACGATTGGGCGGCAAACCGGTGTGGTTTTGCGACCTGAGCCTGATGAAGCACCGCATGACCGGCTGCGTGCTGTTCGTGATCAGTGACAAGTACAGGTACACCGACGAGTGGATCCTCTACGTGCCCCACGACCCCTACGCACCGCTCAAACGCTACAGCGCCTCGACCATGGACCGCGCGTTCAAGCAGCGCTTTACCGAGCGCGATGCCAAGGCCCCGGATGACGGCAGCCCGACGCCCTACCAACGCTTTTTCAGCCGTTTCGTCGCGTATGCCGACCTGCCTGATTACTTCAGGCAACTGACGAAAGCCGCGCCAGATCCGTCGTTCAGCCATAAAGTGGCGAGCTATGCACCGTTGCTCAATGAGATTGCCAAGGGCGTCAATCCGTTTGCCATTTTTACCGGGTTGCGCCATCTGCCGCCTGGCTCGCCACCGCCCAGGCAAGCGAACCCCGACCCGTTCCTGGCTCCCCGGGACATCCCACGCGCAGGCCATGGTCTCTGGGCTGACAACGTGGACCTGTGGGATTACCTGTTCGACCAGCATCGCGCCAAGCTGGTTGCCGACGCCCGTGCCCACGCTGTGCCGACGGCGGACGTAGATGCCAGGGTGCGCTCGGAAAAACTCGCGCGCCTGCTCAACATCGGCATGCTGCTGTTCACCGCCGTGTCGATGTTCGTGCCGGTGCTGGGCGAGTTGATGATGGGGGTGATGGCCGCACAACTGCTGTACGAAAGTTTCGCGGGCGCGATCGAATGGAGCGAAGGCGACCGCCAGGCGGCCAAGGCGCATTTGTTGGACGTGGCGCAAAACCTTGCCTTCCTCGCCGTCACGGCGGGGGTCGGTAAAGGCTTGGCCAAACTGGCGTCGGTCAAGGCGCAACCGGTGATCGAAAACCTTGAACCGGTGACCTTGCCCAGTGGCGAACAACGCTTGTGGAAACCGGACCTCAAGGGCTATGAACAGGCCGTCAGCCTGCCGGGCGACGCTGACGCGCAAGGTCAATTCCGGCTGAATGGCAAGACCTACATCCGTCTCGACGGCAAGGTCTACGAACAGGCGTGGGACGAAACGCAGCAGCGCTGGCGTATCCGCCACCCCAGCGATCCCGAGGCTTATCAGCCGCTGCTCAGCCACAATGGCGCCGGTGCCTGGCGCCTGGCCCTGGAGCGTCCGCAACACTGGGATCGTCTCACGTCGCTGCGGCGCATGGGCCCGGCGGTCGAGGGCTTGAGCGACGAAACGCTGCTCAGGGCCGCCGACATCAGCGGTGTCGATGAGGCTGCCCTGCGCAAAATGCACCTGGACAATGCCCTGCCGCCGCCCGCGTTGGTCGATGCGTTGCGTTTGTTCGAATCCGACCGCGGCGTCGAGGAGGTGATCGAGCAGTTGGAAGGCGCGCAGCCGATCAATGGCCGTTATTTCTACAGCCTGCCCCTGGTCACGCAAATGCCGCGCTGGCCATTGGGGCGGGTGCTGCAAGTGTTCGAAGGTCCCGAGTTGGCGGGGCCTTCGATCCAGTACGGGGTTGAGCGTCTGGTTGGCCTGCGCCAGCGCAAACCGGCGATCCGCGTGAGCCGCGCCGATGTGCTCAGTGGCGAGTTGCCCCAGCGCATCCTGGCCCAACTGGACGAAGCGGAAATCACCGGCATGCTGGGCGGTGAGCCAGCGCGCGTGGTGGCTGCCAGGCCCCAGGAGTTGCGCAAGCAGTTGGCCGATTTTGCCCGCACCCGTAAACCGGCGATCTTCGACAGCCTCTACAACGGCACCGAGCCGCACGCGCCGTGGGTCACCCGGCTGCAACGCGAGTGCCCCGGGCTCAGCGAGCCGGCGGCGCAAGCGGTGCTGGCCCAGGCCGATGGAGAGGAAATCGCGCGCATGCAGGCCAGCAATACAGTGCCGTTGCACCTGTTGCAGCAGGGCCGTTGGTACGCCCAGCAGGGACGACTGGCACGGGCCTTTGCCGGTCTGTCCGGAGAGAACATGGCCTCGGCCGACAGCCGTCACTTGGCGTTGCAAACCCTGGCCGACCTGCCCGGCTGGCCGTCAACCCTGCGCCTGGAGGTGCGTGAGGGCAACATGGCCGGGACCTTGCTCGACGGGATCGGCAGCGAGGCGGCCACCCAGCGCAAATACCTGGTCAAGCGCGGGCCCACCTACCAGGCGTTTGATGAAAGGGGCGAGGCCCTCAACAGCGTGCCGGCGTACGGTGACAATTTCTTCCCGTCGCTCATGCATGCCTTGCCGGATGATGCGCGCCAATCCCTCGGCGTTGCCCATGTGGGCGAGCACGCAAGGTTGCAGCGCCTGATCCGCGATCACGCGCTAGAGCACCGCCTGGCGTCCGCCCGGATCGTCACCGGGCGTCTTCACCAACAGCCCTGGTTCCGGCCACCGCAGCGCATCGCTGACAAACTGGTGGGGTACCCGGCCAGTGGACGGGGCGCAGGGGCGTCGCCGGACCTGACGACGAGGGTGCAGGCGGTGTACACGCGATTGACAAATGATCAGGCCAACGGGTTTATCCTCCGGCAAATGCTCAGTGGAAAATCGGAGCGGGACATCGTCCACCTGCTCAACAATCGCCAGCGCGAATGGCAGGCCCTGGAGTCGACATTGGACCAATGGACCGGCCCACAGCAGCCATCGCTCGCTGGCAGGAATCTCTGGGTATTGGGACGAGGCGGGGTGGCCGATGCGATCAAAGGCAGTTGGCAGCGAGCACCGTTGGCGGAGGATCCACAGTTCGCCCGGCTGGAGCTGTTTATCAATGAACCATTGCCGCCGCTGGAAGCTGATTTTTCCCACGTGCGACACTTGGTGGTGGGCGGTGCAGGGTTAACGGACGCTACCGTGGAGCCGTTGTTGGCGACGTTCTCCAACGTGCAGAACCTTGAGATCAGGATGACTAGCTCGGACCTGCGCAGAGTGCCCGATGCGCTGCTGAACCTGTCGGCGCTCACGGAGCTGAAAATCACCCGGGATATATCGACGCCGGCCTTCGTCGATACCCAGGTCGCCAAGCTGCAGCGGTTGACCCAACTGCGCTCGCTGACGCTGCAGAATGTGATGGAACTCAACCAGGAGATGGACTTCAGCGGCTTTACCCAATTGCGCTATCTGCGGGTGTCAGGGGGCTTCCTGTCCGAGCTTCCTGCAGAACTGCTGAGGCTGCCCCATCTTGAGCGAGTGGACTTCAAGCGTATGTCGGTGCGCAGCTTGCCGCCCGAGCTGCTCACGCCTGGGCATGAGCGTCTGTGGCGCGGTTTGTCGCTGGACTGGTCACGGCTTGATCCCGAACAATTCCGTGCTGCCTATGAGTACGTGCAGGCGCAGGCCGAGCACTGGATCGACCAGGAAGAAATGGTGCGAGAGTACTGTCAGGCTGAACTGACTCGGCTCGGCACACGGAACAACATGATGGTCGACTATTCACGCTCGCTGGCACGTTCAGCGGCACTGCAGGAAGCGTTTCTGGTCCGGTGGACAGGTGCTCGGTCCAGGTTCCAAGCCATCGAGGCGCTGAGTGCGGAACAGGCTGCCTTGAGCGCGGACCTGGCCACATGGCAAGGCCCGCAGACCTACTCGGCAGATCACCTGATGCGCATGCGGGCGGCGCAAGCCATCGACAATGCCTGGTACGACGGCTTGCTACAGCGCTACAACGCGCCGCACTACGCCACAACCCTCGAACTGCCCGCGTTGTCGGTGCTGGAGATGCCGCCGTTACCTGCACAAGGCTTCAGCCATGTACAAACCCTGAACCTGCGTGGGTTGCGCGCGCCCCTAGAGTCGTTGCGCGGGTTTATCCGTGGGTTCGGCCAACTGCGCAACCTCGACCTGAGCGACTGCGCCTTGGGCGAACTGCCGCTGGCCGCCGCTGACCAGTCGCTGCTGGAAACCCTGGACCTGGGCAAGAACCCGTTGACCCGTCTGGATGTCAGCGCCATGGATCGGCTTCAAGCATTGAACCTCGGTGGCAGCGCCCTGCAAGCCTTGCCCACGGGGGTCGAGCAGCTTGCCCAGTTGAGCTGGCTGGACCTGCGCGATTCTGCAGTGACCTCGCTGGCCCCGGCGGCGCTGGCCCGGGACGAGCTGGTGCTCAGCCTCAACCTGCTGGGGGCGCCGTTGGATGAAACCGCGCAGACTGCGCTGACCCAAGCCCTGCAGCGCGTCGAACGCAACCGTGGCCTGCCCGAGGGGGCGTTGGCGCGATTTGCCGCGCAAGCAGAGTCGTCTACCGAGTTTGCGCCACAGGAAACCGCTACGTCGGTTGCCCGCCACCTGCTGCCCTTGGCCCCGGCGCTACCGGACGGCGAAGGCCCGCTGTGGCGCACACAAAGTCTGCAACGGCTATGCCCGGACTTCTCGGCGGATCAACTGCGCCAAGGTCTCGAACAGCTGGAGCGCCAGGGGCTGTCGCAGGCCGTGATGGAGGCAAGGCTGCGCCAATGGAACCAGACGCTCGACGCGCTGACCGTCGAGCTCAACGGCTGGGTATTTGTACGCCAAACGGCGGGCGAAGGCTGGCAGATCTCCTCACAGGGGCGCGCCTTGGCGGCGACGCGGATCGTCGAATGCTGGCGCCAAGGCGTGCCTGGCGGGTACGTGCGACCATTCGCCAGCCTGGATTTCAGCGGCCTGCAACTGGGTGACCTGCCAGGGTTGCCGGGTGATTTCTCCCATGTGCAGCACTTGGACCTGACGGGCGTGCGCATCACCGCCCAAGGCTCCAACGATTTTCTACAGGCGTTTACCGAGCTGCGCAGGCTCACGCTTAACGGCCAGTACCTGCCCGAGCTACCCCGGGCCGTGTCGGGCATGCCGCGCCTGGAGCAACTCGACCTGGCGACCCTGGACCTGACCGACCCCGAACCGTTGTACCCCACACTGCGACAATTGGCGCACCTGCGCTCGTTGGACCTGGGCTACAACAACCTGCCAGCCTTCAGCGTCGAGCAATTGGATAACCTGGAGGCCCTCGACCTCAGCCATAACCTGCTGCAGGCCTGGCCCGCCGGAGTGTTGCAGGCGCCGCGCCTGCGCACCCTGGACCTGAGCGGTAACGAGATCACCTCGATCCCGGCCCAGGCCCTGGACGGCCA
The DNA here is from genome assembly GCF_059803535.1 of Pseudomonas sp. RP-B7. NCBI lineage: Bacteria > Pseudomonadati > Pseudomonadota > Gammaproteobacteria > Pseudomonadales > Pseudomonadaceae > Pseudomonas > Pseudomonas sp. RP-B7. The sequence goes on along the minus strand of NZ_JAPFHC010000031.1, from coordinate 35,658 downwards.
ACATGACACCTTGATGGAGGGCACCGACCTCAGCATGAACCCCGACTTGTCCCGCGAGAGTCTGGAGCGACTCAGGGCATACGCCGAGCGCCGGGGCCGTGACACTGCGCTGGGCTATGCCCGGGATGAAATGGGCGAGCACAGTGACGATGATGGGTCGGATATCGAACAGCCAATCGCGCCTGATGAAGTGATCGAGCCAGAGACCGTCGAGGCGATTCCCGGACAACTGGCGCCCTGGCTGGCCCCCGTCCCCACCACGGACGTCGCCGACTATCGCGCGTTGTGGCAGCGGCTGGCCAACGAGCCGGATAACGTGCACTTCTTCCACCTGCTCCAGACCCTGCAGGACACCCAGGAATTCCGCCTGTTTCGCGCCGACCTCACGCGTCGTGTGTGGAGTGTGCTGGAAGCCGCCGAGCGCGATACCGAACTGCGTGAAACCTTGTTCAGCATGTCGCGTACCCACGGCACCTGTGCGGACGGGCGCACGCTGGCCTTCAGCGAGCTGGAGGTGAAAGTCTTCGAGTACAACGCCTTGCGCGATGTGCCGCCGGGCCTGGAGCACCGCGGGCGGGCGCTGCTGCGTCTGTCACGCCAGTTGTTCCGCCTGGACCAGGTGGAGCGCCTGGCGCATGAACGTGCAAGGACCAGCCACGACCCCGCCGAGGTGCGCCTGAGCTACCGCATCGGCCTGACCCATGGATGGCGCGACGGTCTGCCGTTGCCCGGCCAGCCCCACTATATGCGTTACAGTACGCCCATCGATGGCGAAGCCCGCTCCCAGGCTTTGCGTGAAGTGGAGCGACGGGAAACGACCGAGGCGTTTTATGACGACCTGATTGCCCGCGACTATTGGGTGCGCTACCTCGAAGACCTCTACCCCGATCAACTTAGCGCGCTGCAGCAGCGCGCCGCGCAGAAGCAGAACCAGATCGAGGATGAGCATCCGGACATTTCCACGGAGGCTTACGCCCAAGCCCTGCAGGCGTTGGAGGTGGAGCGGGCGATTGAGCGCAACCAGAAACTGCTGGAGCTGTCGCGCCAGGAGGTGGCGGCGTTGTCTGCGCCGGTGAGTGCGTCCGGTATGGAAGCGCTGCCTGGCTCCAGCCATGGCATCGGTTACCGCATGCCGCGTGCGGAGGGCCGGGCGATCTCATTCAACGGCAAGACCTATTTCGTGGCGAGCATGCCGGATGCCGGGGATGGCTTGCACTATGTGTTGCGGGTAGCGGCACCGAATGATCCGCAAGCGCTGGTCAGCAGTGGGATTCTCGCCAAACCCGACATCAACGGCGTGTGGCGGCGCCGGGGATCGCTCGGCGGGGGCCTGACGACGCCGTCCGATGATGAATTTGCATCGGCCTCGGATCGCTCCGACGATGAGTTCGAGGTGGCCTCGGAATCCATGCCGGCCGCCCCCTACACCGCCGAGGAACGCGCTGCGATGCGCCGCGCTGACCATTTCGCGACCACGCGCAATCTGCCGGGCACCTACAACCGCGTCAACAACGGTAAATACCCGCTGCGCGATTTCCAGGGCCGAGCGATGCGCATCACCCAGCTGGAGAAGGTCGTCGAAATCGGCGGGGTCAAGTACAGCTCCGATCAGATCAAGCCTTACATCCGGTTCGGCGGTTACGAGGACGTGGCCAGGCTGTATGACGAGCAACTGCAAGTGCGCACGTTCACCCCGGCGGATATGAAGGCGCCGGGGGAGCAGGCACTGGTGGGGCAAATCACGGTGGTGGCCAACCGGCGTATCGCCAAAGGCGAAATCGTCGGGGTCTACGGCGGTACTGTACTGCCCGCGGGAGTCGAGGGTACTGAGGGGCACACGTTCGCCATGACCGTGGGCAGTCGCCGGGTGGTTGAGGGCGGTGCGCTCGTCACCAAGCCGATCGTTCAGACGGGGGACAACATCCTCTCAAGGATCAATACGCTGTTTGAGTATGACGCCCAGGGCAAACCGGTGCGCCAGGCGAGCGAGGGGTACAACCTCAAGAACATACCCTTTGCCGTGGAGGTCGAGATGCTGCTGGGTATGGGGCCGAATGCCCGCACGGTGACCAAGGACCTGCTGCTCAATACGCTGTGGGCGTCGCAAGATATCCCCGCGGGAGCCGAGCTGCGCCTGAATTACCGCTACACCGAAAACATGGTCAAGGCCTTGTTCCCGTGAAGCGAGCACGGGGTACATAGTCAGGCTTTTTCGGCGCACAGGCTCAGTAGGCTGAGGGTCTTTTCACACCTAATGGATGACCCTCATGCCTGACCTGCAACCTCCGCCCGCCGAAGGCGGCACCCTCAATGCCGACCTGCGCGGCGTTCATTACGACGTGCTCAAGGAGCGTGTGCCGGCCTGGTTTTCCCAGGCCCCGGCATCGCGCCAGGCCGAGTTGGGCAACTACGAACTGCATCTGCCGTCCTGGTATCGCCGGGCGACGCCGCAGCAGCACGCTGCGTTGTCGAGCGCACACCGTCATTTTCGCCAGGCGTTGAACCAACTGGAAAACCGCCTGGGCAACCTTAACGACATTTTCGAGTTCGCCGAACAGCCGCTCAAGGACGCGATCAAGAGCCGCTTCGGTCTTGATGTGGATGTGCGCAATGTCTATTTCGCGCGCAAGTATGCGTTCAAGGATCGCGATGACCTGTGGGGCTTCCTGGTGCTGGACCGCACCAACGACCCGTCGCTGAACCATGAATACCGTGGCATTTCCTTGTTGGAAGCGGCCTTGGCCAACTTCGAACCCGCCGAGCAAAAGCCGCCGCGTTGCAGCGATTGCCAGGTCATCACCCGATGGGGCAGCTACGACGGCGATATTATCGTGCGCTATCCCACGGTCAGCGCCGAAGCCGTCGCCATCGCCCCCCATCTGTTCGCCACGCTCTGCCGTAACCTCGACCTGGGCACGCGCTACCAACAACACATCAATGACATCCTGCAACCGGCCGACCCCGGCGAGCGCGAGGCGTTGGAGGGGCAACTGGAAGAGCACCAGCGCCAGCATCTGGCGGTGAGTACCGAAATCGCGCACCTGCAATATGCGCATAAACCGAACAGTACCCAAGTGGCGTCCGGCATCAGCGCGCCGGTCTATGACATGCTCAAACAGCTGCTGGCCGATGCTCCGGCCATCACCCTGGATGGCCGGCCGGTGGTCGTCCAGGCGCTCAAGGTATTCGGTATTGTGCTGGTGGGCCCGCTGCTGATCGGGCCGAGCCGGTCCGGCGCCGGCACGCCCCAGCGCCTGGTGGTGTACCTGCCCAACGATCCGCAACAACCGTTACGCGAGTATGAGCACAGCGCCGCGTTCATGGCGGACCTGAGGATGCGCCTGCACAGCGTCGCCTACCGGCGATTCTTCAGCCGCTTTATTCCGGTGCGCCAGCAAGGTGAGTTCTTTCGCAAGTTCAACCGGCTGTACCAGCCCACGGACAGGGACGCGCAAGGCGATTTCCCATTGCGGTCGAACCCCGCCCAGCTGCCGTTGGGCGACGTCACCCTCAGGGGCAACCTGTGGCCGCAATTGCGCCGGGCGATGGTCGAGAAAATTCGCGCCGACGCTCGCGCCGTAGCCGTGCCTACCGGCGATGAAGACAGCAAGGCGCGCAAGGAGCGGTTACAGAGCTATCTGGATGCGGTGGTCAGCGTGTTCAACCTGGCCGCCTTCGTGGTGCCCGGCCTGGGGCCGATCATGCTGGCGGTGGGAGCGGTGCAGATGTGCCACGAGGTGTATGAAGGCATCGAGGCTTTTGAAAATGACGACATCCGCGCGATGTGGGCGCACTTTTCCAGCGTGGCGTTGAACGTGGGGTTTATCGGCGCCGGCGCGTACGTGCTGCCGCGCATTCAGGTGTCGCGTGTGGCCGAGCAACTCAAGCCGGTCACTTTAGCGAACGGTGAACAGCGCTTATGGAAACCGGACCTGGCGCCCTACAAGGTCGACCTCGAACTGGCACCGGACGCCCAGCCTGATGCCCTGGGCCTGTTCGAGCACCAGGGGCAAAAAGTGCTGGCCCTGGATGGCGATTTTTACCGCGTCAGGCAGGATGTCGACAGCGGCGATTACCGCGTACAACACCCCACCCGGCCGCACGCCTACGAGCCCTTGCTGGAACACAACCAGCAGGGTGCCTGGAGCCACGAGGCCGAAGAACCGCTGACCTGGGACGCCACAACCGTGCTCAGGCGCCTAGGCCATGATGTGCAGTCCCTCAATAGCGAGGCGCGCCAGCAGGCGCAACTGGCCAGCGGCATAGACACCGACACCCTGCGCACCGTGCACGCCGATCAGCAACCCACGCCACTGCTGCTGGCCGACTCCCTCCAGCGCTTTCGCCTGCACCAGGAGCTGACTACCTTCATCGAACAGTTGGGCAGTGCCGACCCGGCCACCTACGCGCAGGCCGACCTGGCCGCGCAACTGGACCTGATGCTGCGCCGTGGCTTGCTCGGCAACCAGCCGCTGCGGGTGTTGGGCAGTACCGGCGAGGTGCTCTGGGACGATCCGGCACCGGCCGCTACCCCGCGTACGCAAGTGGTGCTCAATCACGTGCAGGATGCCAATGGCGCAGGGCTGACCGAGGTGCTGCGCACCCTGCAAGACCAAGACCCCGAACTCAAGGACATCCCCGGCACTGCCGCCGATAGCATCGACCAGCGTGCGACCCTGCTGCGCCGATACCTGGCGCAGCAGGCCGCGGACCTCAAGCACACGCTGCTTGAGGAGCGCTACCGGGCGCTGTACCCGGACGCCGATCCGGCAGTCCAGCAGCTCTTGACCCAATACCCGAAACTGCCGGTGCCGGTTGCCCGGTCACTGCTCGACTGCACCAGCACGCTCGAGCGCCAGGCCCTGGGCAATGGCGGCCGGCTGCCCGAGACGCTGGATGAGCGGGCGCGTTGGGCGGAGCAGGAAACCCGTGTCGCCCGCGCCTATGAAGGGCTGTTCCTCGATGAATCGGCGGGCCTCGACACCCAGCGCCTGGCCCTGCGCACGCTGGAAACCTTGCCGGGCTGGCAGCGCGGTTCGCGAATCGAGCTGCGCCAGTTTTCGGCCGACGGTGAGCTGCTCGATGCCATCGGCTCCCCGGACGCGGGCGCCCGGCGCAGCCTGATCCTGACTGCGGATGGCCAATTCGACAGCCCGGGCGGGCGCGACTTCCACTCGGCCTTGTGGCACCTGTTGAGCAGCGCCGAGCGCCAGGCCCTGGGCGTGAATAACGTGGCCGAGCTCAAATCGGCCATCGCGCAAACGCCGTTGCCACGGGCGCCATTGCGCACGGTGCTGCTGGAACACCCCATCGTCAAACCCGCCTATGACCCGGCGATGCGCCTGCTCGGTGGCGGTCGCGGGTTGCCGCAATTACTGGCGAGTACCGCCAATGCCCTGCGTACACCCCAAGTGCGTGTGCGCCGGCTGTTTCGTACGTTCAGCGACGAGCAAGTCACAGGCTTTATCGAGTCATTGGGCCCCAACGTACGCGGTGAGTTGACGCGGCTGGAAACCGAGTACGCCGACCTCAAGCAGCACCTCAAAGCCTGGGTCCACAGCACTCGTCATGCCTCGCCGCTCTCGCAGAGCAATGCGCGCTATGTCGCCCAGCAAATCAAACGCTGCTGGCGACGCGAGACAGGCAGCGAATTGCGCCTGACCCCGGCCCAACCCCATGGTTTACCTGCGCTCACCGCCGGCTTCGGGCATGTTCAGACGGTGGTCATACGCGCGATGAGCTGGTCGCCCGAGGCGGACACCTTTCTGAGTAACTTCACTGGCCTCAAGGTGCTCACGCTCGACCGCAGTGGCGTGCAGCAATTGCCCGAGGCCATCGGTGCCATGCGCGAGCTGACCTACCTGTCGATGCAGAACAATGGCTTGCGACTGACGGCGCACAGCGCGGCCCGCCTGGCGGCGCTGGAACGCCTGGAGTACGTGGACCTGTCCCACAACAACCTGGGGATTGCGCCGGACTTCAGCGGCATGCCCCAGCTCAAATACGTGGACTTGAAATACGCCGGGATCGAGCAGTGGCCAGCCGGGGTGCGCGATCAGCTCAACCTGCAGCGTTTCGATTTGCAGTTCAATCGGCTGCGCGCAATCCCTAGGGAAAACCTGGAGCCGGCCCCCGAGGATTTCCAGCAGAGGGTGCGCATCAACGGCGTGACCCTGATCGCGGGCAATCCGTTTCCACCCGAGGTGGCTCGCCAAGTGGACGACTACTGGCTGCGCCTCTCCCGGCAGCACCCCGAATTGCTCACCAGTAGTATCACCGACGCCTTCAGCGTCGAATCGCCAATGATCCGGCAAGTGCTGCACATGCACCCCGACATGACGTACATGCGTGCCAGGGAGCTGATTTGGAGCTTGGGGGAGGACGCCGAGGCCCATTTGACGCTCCAGGTGCAGGAATTCGATCGACTTTACGAACAGCTCAATGCCTGGGCTTTTTCTGGAGGGGGGGCGCATCAGCGTTATATCCGTGGCGATCGTTTGCAGCGCAACGTCCCGACCCGCGATGCACGCTTCACTGCCCGGGAGCTGATCGTCAAATGCTGGCTGCGTGACGCGCCGACGCGAAACGCACGTGACGGCACGCCCATCGGCTTCGCGCTCGACCTCAGCGGTCTGCCACTGCCCAGCCTGCCGAGCCTGGAGGCGGATTTCAGCCATGTGGGCTCGCTCAACTTGAGCAACATGGGGCTGGAGACTTCCCCGGAGAGCTTCCTGATGAACTTTCGCGGTGTGCGCTGGCTGGACCTGTCCAACAACCGACTGCGCGAGCTGCCCCCCGCGCTGGAGCATATGCAAGGCTTGACCCGCTTGAGCCTGCAAAACAACCGGCTTCGCCTGACGCCGCAGACCCGGCAGATCCTGGCCGGGCGCGTGACCCTGCGTGCGCTGCTGTTGGACAATAACCCGCTGGGCATGTCGCCGGACTTCAGCAACATTGGCGATATGCGGTCATTGAGCCTGCACAGTGCCGGGCTCGACACCTGGCCCACGGGGCTGTGGGAGCAACCGTTGCTGGACCGTATCGACCTGAGTGACAACCGACTGACCGACATTCCGGCAGCACTGATCAACCCGCCCCCTGAAGACCTGGCGCACAGTGCGCGGATCAGCGGCGTGACCCTTCTCGCGGACAACCCGCTGTCCGACGCCACGCTGCAGCAAGTCAACGCGTATGCCGGCCGGTTGCGTGAGGCCGGGCTGCTCACTGCGCAGCGGTCCAATGCCTTGGTGAGCACGGCCGGCAGGCGCAGCGCTCTTCTTGATGCAGACTTTGTGTCCGTCCCGTTCCAGCGTTGGACCCAAGGTCTCGACGCTGCTCAGGTGGTTGCCCGTAGAGCCCAGTGGCGAGGTTTGCGCGGGCAGGCGGGCTCGGACGGCTTTTTCCAGATGTTGAACGACCTGCAGGAGGCCGGGGTCGGCCACGCGGAGTTGCAGCGACGGGTGTGGGAGGTGATCGATAGCGTCACCGAGCACACGGCCGAGTCCGAAGCCTTGCGCGAGCGCATGTTCGACTGGGCCGGACGCGCCGCCTGCTGCGACCGCGCCGCGCTGTCGTTCAGCAATGTGGAAGTCATGACCCTGGTGGAGCGGGCGCGAGCGCAGGCCACTGACCTGGCCCAGGGGCCGGCGTTGATGAAACTGTCCCGCGGGTTGTTTCGCCTGGATCAGGTCGAGAGCATCGCCTTGAACGATATCGCCACGCGCACTGCGGCGATCAACCAGGACCCGAGCCTGTCGACGGCGCAAAAACAGCAACGCATCGCCCAGCTTGAAGAAGTGGAAATCCGGCTGGCCTACCGCGTGGGGCTCAAGGGGCCGCAGCGCCTGGACCTACCGGGGCAGCCCGACCAGACGCGGTTTACCGTACTGGGCCGGGTCACCCCGGCCATGCTCGACGCGGCCGAGGCCCAGGTGCTCAGGCTCAACGGGTCGCCGCAGGAGTTCCAGGCGTTGATGGCCAGGGAGTTTTGGCAGGATTTCATCACCAGTAAATACCGCCCGCAGTTCGACACCCTCAGCAAGCCCTACCACGAACGCCTGGCGGTCTTGCATGACCAGGCTGAAGCGGGCTCGCTCAGCCGCGCGACCTATGAAGCCCAAGCCAAGGATTTGCAGGCACAACTGGCAGTGGAAGAGTCGGCCCTGATCGAAAGCCTGACGCGTCAGGAACTGCTTGAACACCCCCTGGACTGAACGGCGGCGGATAGATAGTTAGCGCCGCGCGCCAAACCGGGCGGCCTAGGATGGCCTTCTTTCACTCCTGAAAGTTGGTTATGCCATGCCTGATTCCCCAACCCTACGACCTGGCGAGCAAGGTCGGCATTATGCGTTCATTCGCCAGGCGGTCTCGTCCTGCCTGGTGCAATCCTCCCCCGAGCGTCGGCAGGCGCTCAAGCACACGTCGCCACAGGTGCCGGCATGGTACGCGGCGAGCAGCGAGTCCCAGCAGGCACAGCTCAAGGCTCTGCTGGACGCGCGTTGCGAATCGCTCAATGCGCTGGAGAAAACCCTGGGCAAGCTGCAGTCGGTGCAGACCTTCGGCCAACCCTTGTTGGAGGCGGCGCTCAAAGACGCGGGTTTCCCACTGGATGTGAACCGCACCTGGCTGCGCCTGTACAGCCCCGCCGAGGATGCGTTCGGGGTGGCCACGGCGGGGTTTCAGGTCAAGACCCTGTCCCTGTTGCAGGCGGCGCTGAACAATTTCGAAGCGCGGGAGGCCGCCGCCGGTTATTTCAACGTCGCCTCGGGGTTTATCACCGCGCCGGACGCCCGCGGGCACTTCGAGCGCGACACCACTGCCATGCCCCTGGACACGTTCGTCCAGTTGTGCCGGCAACTCGACTTGGGCGCGCGTTACCAGGCCCACCTCAACGCCTTGCTCTACCCGTCGGACACTGTGGCCGAAGGTGTCCTGCGCGAACGTTACCTGCGCTACCAGAAAGACGCGCTGTTGGCCGCGGCATTCCTCGCGCTGCTCAAGGGTGATATCGGCGCCGACGACCATGCGCTGCTGCTCAGGGTCGCCGCCGGCGAGCGCCCGATCATGCTCGGCGACAAGCAGGTGTGGTACCGCACGCCGTGTCTGATGAACCTGCACCTGCACGATTGCCTGATCATCGAGCCTTGCGTCAAATACGGGTACTCGGATTGGTTTATCGCCTATTTGCCCGATGACCCCGATCACCCCATCAAGCGCTATGCCTCCTTTAGCGAGTTCCAGAATGACCTGAGCCGGCGCCTCAAGACCCGCAATGGCCGCCAGGACGACTACCAGCGCTTTATCAGCCGGTTCATTGCCTACAAGGATCGGCCGCATTATTTCCGTCGTCTCACCGAACTGGTGGTGGACGCGCCGCCGCAACCGTTCGCCGCGCAGTGGCTGCGTTCGGAGTGGGGCAAACTGGCCGCGAAGATCATCGCGCCGTCGCTGGCACCGCTCAACTCCCTGCCCGGCGCGGCGCAACCGCAGGTGCGCGTACCGATCGCCGACCCTGAGTTCAATATCAATGCTGACGCCATCGGCGGCATGTGGGGCGAGTTCGACCTGTGGCCGCAGCGCTTCGACGCGATGCGTCGGCGTGTGCTCGATGACGGCCGCGCCCAGGCCATTCCCACCGCCGACGCCGACAAGGCCGCCGGCGCCCTGCGCCTGCAGCATTACCTGAATATCGGCCTGTTCGCGGTCAACCTGCTGGCCATTGCCGTACCGCCATTGGGCGCGGTGATGTCGGTGGTGATGGTCGGGCAGATGCTCTATGAAGTGCTCGACGGTGTGATCGAACTCAGCCAGGGCGACCGCGAGGCGGGTTGGGCGCATATCAGCGACGTGCTGGAAAACCTGGCGCAGTTGGCGGCGGGTGCGGCGGTGTTTCACTTCACGGTGTCGCCGTTTATCGAACACCTGCAGTCGGTGCAATTGCCCAGCGGCAAGACGCGCCTGTGGAACCCCGACCTGTCTGCCTACGAGCACACGAGCCCTTTGCCCGGTGAGCCGGTTCGCGATGAACGCGGGCTGCACAAGGTCGGTGATCGTCATTTTCTGACCCTGGAGGGCAAGCGCTACAGCGTGCGCCAGGACCCGCTGAGCGAGGGTTACTACATCGAGCATCCCAGTCGCCCCGATGCCTATCGACCGCAACTGGTGGAAAACGGCAACGGCGCCTGGAACCACGAGTTGGAGCAGCCCCTGAGTTGGCAAGGGGTGACGTTGATGCGTCGTCTGGGGCCGGTGGTGGAGGGGTTCAGCGATCTGCAACTGGAACAGATCCGCCGTGTCAGTGGCGTAGAAGAAGACGTGCTGCGCCGCCTGCATGTGGACGGCGAACCGGTGCCGGCGGCGCTGTTGGATACGATTCGCGAGTTCCGTGCCTACGACGCTGCGATGGAAGTGGCCCGTGGGATCGGTGCGGGCCTATTGCCCGCCGATCTGTGCGGCTATGCGGCGTCGCTGGTCGTCGAGCTGCCTGGCTGGCCGCCGGGCAAGGCGATCGAAGCACTGGCGGACGCTGGCCTGGACGAGGCCTCGGTCAGGTACGGCGACGCCCTGGCGAGCGCGGCGGACACCCTGACGGTCAGCCGCCGCGAGCTGATGACCGGGCAATTACCCCGGCGCATCGTTGAATTCCTCGACGAAGCCGAGCTCGATACCCTCGTGGGCCGCCAAACGCGGCGCGACGTGCCGTCGCGGACCGCCGCTTTGCGCCAGCAGTTGCAGGCCCGGGCGCACTACTGCCGCTCCCGCCTGATGCGCAGCGTGTACACCTCTGCCGAACCGATGACCGACGCGGCGGTGAAGTTGGTGCAGCGTGACTTCAAGGGGCTACCGAGCTTGATGGTGCGCGAGATGCTGGCCGACGCCACACCGGCAGAGCAGGCGGCCTTGGCGCGCGGAGTGCGGGTGCCGTTGCGGTTGGCGGAACAAGCGCGACGGCTGCAGCAACGGGTGCGGCTGATACATGCATACGAAGGGCTCTACCTCGAAGCCCTGGCCAACAAAGACACCGAAGCCCTGGTGCTCAACAGCCTGGCCAACCTTCCCGGTTGGCACGATGGCCTGCGCCTGGAGGTGCTCGAAGGCAGCCTGGGGGGCCAATTGCGTGCCAGTTTCGGTGCGGCGGATGCCGCGCAGTACAAGGCGCTGGTGCGGGTCGCTGAGGGGCAGTATCAGGCGTTCGACGCCCAGGGTCAGGAGTTGCATGGAGTGAACGGTCTGTACGGGGCCCTGCAACATGCATTGACCGACGCCCACCGCAACGCGATCGGCTTGCCCCATGTCGGGCAGGGCGAACAGCTGAAAAACCTGCTGATCGCCAAGGCCCTGCCCCGCGAGCGGCTGCGCCAGGTGCTCGGTATGCAGTCGGTACGCAAACCCTGGTTCAGGTGGCCGCAACGCCTGTCCGACAACCGTTTGGGCTATCCCCTCAGCGGGCGTGGGCGCGGCACTTGGCGCGGGATCATCGAAGAGCGCGTGAGGAACCTCTACCGCACCATCAACCCCGCGCAGATGGAGGAGTACCTGCGCGGCCGCAACCTGGAAGATGACAGCTGGCTCAAGGCGCTGGAAGCCGAGTTCAAGCTACTGGACAGCGTCTTGAGCCGCTGGTTGGTGGACGGCCCCAGGGACAGGGCGACCCTCAGGCTCCGCCGCAGGCTGTATGACACCCTTAAAGCGGTCTGGGCCAAAAGCGGTGAGTGGGATGTCGATGTGCAGGGCAACTACCGTGGGCAGCGGATACGTCTGAATGACACGGCGATGGGCGCACAAATCGCAACCCTGCCGCCATTGCCGGGTAACTTCGATCATGTCACCAGCATTCACTTGCCCGGGTGCGGGTTGACCGACCAGGGGGCGGGATTTCTATCGGCTTTTCGTCGCTTACGCATCCTCAACCTGGAGGGCAACCAACTGACGCGCTTGCCCGAAGTGTGTGCGGACATGCGGTACATCGAAGGCCTGGACCTGTCCGACAACGCAGTGGTGCTCACACAGGAGGCTGCGTTGCAGATCCGCGCCATGCATCGCATGGAATGGCTGGCGCTGCAGGGCAACCCGTTGTCCAGGCCAGTGGACATCAGCCGTATGCCACGGCTGCGATGGCTGTATCTGTCGGGTTGCGATTTGCAGGCGTGGCCCGTCGGAATATTTGCCTTCCCACGGCCACGGGAGTTTCTGTTGGAACTGACCGGTAACCGCCTCACGGCCATCCCGGACGTTGCCCCCGGTTCCGAGCGGGCAAGGGTCCTGGCCAGGACGGCGGTGACCCGGGATTGGCTGGCCCCCGAGGTACTCGTCAAGCTCAAGTTGTACCTCGAATCCGTCGGCCTGGACCCGGATCGACGGTTGCCGCCACGCGGCGCCCAGGACAGCGCGCACTGGATGAGTGGGCTGACCCAGGAGCAGTGGCTGAGTAAGCAAATGGACTGGAATGACCTGGAAGAGGCGGTGGACAGCGAGCCGTTTTTCGATGAAATCCGCAAGCTCGGCGAACACCTGGATCAACGACCGCAGGCGTACAAGATCGACTTGACCGCCAAGGTCTGGCGCATGCTGGAGGCGATGGCGGGTAGTGCCGACCTGCGCGAGCGCTTGTTCCAGATGGCCGCGGCGCCCACCACCTGTGTCGATGCAGGGGCGCAGTTGTTCAATGCCATGGGGGTCGAGGTACTGCTGCATGAGGCGTTGTTGCTGCCCAATCCTGACTTGAAGCGGTTGGAACTGTTGGACCTGGCCAGGGGCAAGGCACGGCTCGATGAGCTGGGACGCATCGCCCATGCCCGGGTGAGTGAGCTGGTCGACCAGGGGCGCCCGTTCCCCCAATACGACAGCGAGGGCGGCCTGATTCAGCAGGTCGACGCCCAGGGCCGCCCGGTGCCCAGTATCGATGAGGTGGAAATTCATTTGGCCTATGTCACGCGGCTGGCCGATCGGCTGGACCTGCCGTGGCAGACGGGCATGTTGTACCGGGAACCGGACGTCACCGACGCGATGATCGAAGACGCCTACACGCGCGTCGTCGCGCTGGAGCGTGGCGAGCTGTTACGCGAGGGCATCATCGACCAACCGTTCTGGGTCGACTATGTACAGGCGGAGTTTCCCGCTGAGTTCGAGGCTGTCAACGCCAGGAGCGAGGTATTGATTAACCGGTATGCGGTCCTGCAGGACATCCGCGACGACGAGTATTTTGCCGAGATGGCCAAGCTCGGCGAGGAACGCAAAAACGTCCTGCGCCGGCTGACTGACCGCTTGATGGGGCGTACGCCTCAGAATAGGAAGTAACGCTGGGCCATCGGCAGCACCTCGGCCGGTTCGCACCACAGCAACACGCCGTCAGCCTTGACCTGGTAGGTCTGGGGGTCTACCTCGATGTCCGGCAGGTAATCGTTGTGGATCAGGTCGGTTTTCTGCACGTCGCGGCAGCCTTTGACCACCGCGATCTGCTTCTTCAAGCCCAGGGCTGCGGGCAACCCGGCGTCCTGGGCAGCCTGGCTGATAAAGGTCAGGCTGGTGGCGTGCAGCGAGGCGCCGAAGCTGGCGAACATCGGGCGGTAGTGCACGGGTTGCGGCGTGGGGATTGAAGCGTTGGCGTCGCCCATCAGGCTGGAGGCAATCGCACCGCCCTTGAGGATGAGGGTCGGTTTGATGCCAAAAAACGCCGGGCGCCACAGCACCAGGTCGGCCCACTTGCCGACTTCGATGGAGCCGACAATGTGGCTCACGCCATGGGTGATCGCCGGGTTGATGGTGTACTTGGCGATGTAGCGCTTGGCGCGGAAGTTGTCGTTGCCGGGGCCGTCGCCGGGCAGCGGGCCGCGTTGTTTTTTCATCTTGTCGGCGGTCTGCCAAGTGCGCGTGATCACCTCGCCGACGCGGCCCATGGCCTGGCTGTCGGAACTGATCATGGAGAACGCGCCGAGGTCGTGCAGGATGTCTTCGGCGGCGATGGTTTCGCGGCGGATGCGGCTTTCGGCGAAGGCCACGTCTTCGGCAATGCTCGGGTCCAGGTGATGGCAGACCATCAGCATGTCGAGGTGTTCGTCGATGGTGTTGCGGGTGAACGGGCGTGTCGGGTTGGTCGAGCTGGGCAGCACATTGGCGAAGCCGCAGGCCTTGATGATGTCTGGCGCGTGGCCGCCACCGGCACCTTCGGTGTGATAGGTGTGGATGGTGCGGCCCTTGAGGGCGGCTAGGGTGGTTTCGACGAAGCCCGACTCGTTGAGGGTGTCGCTGTGGATCGCCACCTGTACGTCGTAGTCGTCGGCCACGCTCAGGCAGTTGTCGATGCTTGCCGGGGTGGTGCCCCAGTCTTCATGCAGCTTCAAACCGATGGCGCCGGCCTTGACCTGTTCGATCAATGGCTCCGGCAGGCTGGCGTTGCCCTTGCCGGTGAAGCCGATGTTCATCGGGAACGAATCACTGGCCTGGAGCATGCGCGCCAGGTGCCACGGGCCCGAGGTGCAGGTGGTCGCATTGGTGCCGGTGGCCGGGCCGGTGCCGCCGCCGATCATGGTGGTGACGCCGCTGGTCAGCGCTTCTTCGATCTGCTGCGGGCAGATGAAATGCACATGGCTGTCGATGCCGCCGGCGGTGAGGATCATGCCTTCGCCGGCGATCACCTCGGTGCTGGCGCCGATGGCCATGGTCACGCCGGGCTGGATGTCCGGGTTGCCGGCCTTGCCGATCGCATGGATGCGCCCGTTCTTGAGGCCGACGTCAGCCTTGACGATGCCCCAGTGGTCGATGATCAGCGCGTTGGTGATCAGGGTGTCGACCACTTCACTGGCGAGCAATTGGCTCTGGCCCTGGCCGTCGCGGATGACCTTGCCACCGCCGAATTTGACTTCTTCGCCGTAGACGGTGAAGTCCTGTTCGACTTCGACGAACAGTTCGGTGTCGGCCAGGCGGACCTTGTCACCGACGGTGGGGCCGTACATGTCGGCGTAGGCTTGGCGGCTGATTTTCATGTGGTTGCCCTGAAATATTTGTGTTGAATGTGAGACTGCTTTCGCGAGCAAGCCCGCTCCCACATGGGGTCGGTGTTGTTCAAGCGAACGCGGTCAAAATGTGGGAGCGGGCTTGCTCGCGAAGAGGCCCTAAAGATCACCCATGACCCGCCCGGCAAACCCAAACACCCGCCGGCCCCCACTCAAATCCACCAACTCCACCTCGCGACTCTGCCCCGGCTCAAACCGCACCGCCGTCCCCGCCGGAATGTTCAAGCGCATGCCACGGCTCGCCGCGCGGTCAAACGTCAGCGCGTCATTGGTCTCG
The DNA here is from genome assembly GCF_059803535.1 of Pseudomonas sp. RP-B7. NCBI lineage: Bacteria > Pseudomonadati > Pseudomonadota > Gammaproteobacteria > Pseudomonadales > Pseudomonadaceae > Pseudomonas > Pseudomonas sp. RP-B7. The sequence continues at coordinate 20,370 of NZ_JAPFHC010000031.1, read as the reverse complement.
AAAAAATGGTAATGCGAACCCACCTGGATCGGCCGGTCGCCACTGTTGGCCACGCTCAGGCTGATCGTACGGCGGCCGACGTTGAGTTCGATGTCGCCAGGCTGGATCTGATATTCACCAGGAATCATGAGGGTTGCCCCAGGGTCTTGAAGTAGATGGCGGTCGGGCTGTAGCGCCCGTCCGGGCTTTGGCAGTAGTCGGGCAACTCACCGATCTTGGTGTAGCGCAACGACTGGTAGAACGCTTCGGCCGGTGAGCCGGCCTCGGTGTCCAGGTACAGCAGGCCGCGCTTGTACTGGCGTGCGGCGAGTTCCAGGGTGTTCATCAACTGTTGGCCGAGGCCGTGGCGCCGTGCGCTGCTGTGCACCAGCAGTTTTTGCACCTCGGCGCGGTTCAACCCGTTGGCCTTCTGGCACAGCGCCAATTGCACGCTGGCGATCACGTGTTCATCGCGTACCACCACCCACAGCAACAGGCTGGCGTCTTCGATGCTCGCCTGCACGCCGCTCAAATAGCTGCGGGCCTGAGCCTCGTCGAAGTCGGCCATGAACCCGACCGACGCGCCGTGCCTGACCGCGTCCAGCAACAGCTCGATCAAGCCCAGGCGGTAGTGGGCAAAACTTTCAGCATTGACTCGACGCAGTTGTGTAGCGCTCATCGATCTCACTCCTTGGGCGGCTCGGCACCCGGGTTCAACGCCAGTTGCATGAAGGTCAGGTCCAGCCAGCGGCCGAACTTGATGCCCACTTGCGGCATCTGCCCGGTGGTGACGAAGCTCAGGCGCTCGTGCAGGCGGATCGAGGCCTGGTTGCCGCTTTCGATGGCGGCGACCATCACGTGTTTGCCAGCGCTGCGCGCGCGCGCGATCAGCGCTTGCATCAGCAGCGGGCCAAGGCCCTTGCCGCGCTGGTCGTTGCGCACGTACACCGAGTGCTCGACGCTGTAGCGGAAGCCTTCGAAGGGCCGCCAGTCACCGAACGAGGCGTAGCCGGTGACTTCACCGTTTTCCACCGACACCAGGATCGGATAGCGCTGCGCCTGGCGTGCGTTGAACCAGGCTTGGCGGTTAGCCAGGTCCACGGGGTGCTCGTTCCAGATCGCCGTCGTATTCAGCACCGCATCGTTGTAGATGTCGCGGATCGCCGGCAGGTCGCTTTCAAGTGCATCACGAATCATGGCCGTGCCTCACGCGATGGGCTGGTGGACGGTGACGAGCTTGGTGCCGTCGGGAAAGGTGGCTTCCACCTGGATGTCCGGGATCATTTCCGGGATGCCTTCCATCACTTGTTCGCGGCTGAGCAGGGTGGTGCCGAAGTGCATCAGGTCGGCCACCGTGCGGCCATCGCGGGCGCCTTCCATCAGCGCGGCGGAGATGTAGGCGATGGTCTCCGGGTAGTTGAGCTTCACGCCACGTGCGAGGCGACGCTCGGCGACCAGGCCGGCGGTGAAGATCAGCAATTTGTCTTTTTCCCGTGGGGTCAGGTCCATGGTTCAAGATCCTTCATCAATACATTCTCAAATACACCCGAGATCAAATGTTGAGTGAGCTTGTGTGGGAGCGGGCTTGCTCGCGAATGCGGTGGATCAGCAACAGATGCATTGACTGACACACTGCATTCGCGAGCAAGCCCGCTCCCACGCAAACCGATTCCCACATTTGGATCGTCATGTGCTCCAGATTCTCGGTGCAACTGCTTCTCGGCCCAGTACGGCTGGGCGTAACAGTTTCCATAAGTCAATCAACCATGCCCTTGCCAACAGCGCCTCAGCGGCCAGGCAGCGGGCCACCAGCAAGCCGGGCAATTGCGTCAGGTCGCCGCGTACCGCATGGGGCAGGGTGCGGCAGGTTTCCAGCAGGTCGGGGTCGATGTCACCCGTGAGCAGCAACGTGGCAAACACCGGTTGCCCGTCCAGCCCGATCGGCGAGTCGAGCAAAGCGTCGGCGCCGACAATGCGCTGGCGCTCATGCCAAAGCAACTGGCCGTCGCGGCGGATGTCCAGGTGCGATTGAAAGTGACCAAGGTCAAAACGCTCGCCGCTGGCCGGGCGGCCGAGGGCGATCACGTCCCAGTAAAACAGGCGTGCATCGCCCTGCAGCGCGATGCGCGTGGTGAGTTCGGCCTGGGCCGCGCTGAATACGATGGTTTCCTGGGGCAACCATTCCAGGGTCGCGCCGGCTTCAACCGTGAGCTCGAGTTGTTGAAACGCCGGGCCGCTGGCGCGATACCACTTGGCCGCGCCGGGGCTGGTCAATTGCGCCCAGGCGCCGCTGCCGACGTGGGCGCTGATGTCCAGGCGGTCACCGCCGGCAATCCCGCCGGGCGGGTGCACGATGATGTGCTGGCACACCTCGGGGCCTTCGGCGTACAGGTGTTTTTGCACGCGCAGCGGGCCGAGGTGGCGGCGCATCACCGGGCGCGTGGTGTCGCCGAAGCGGGCGTAGCCGAGGTTCAGCTCGGCGTGCCAGCTGGGGGTGAACAGGGCAGAGGGCAGGTTCATGTCGTTGTGCTTATCGTTAGGACGCTACAGATTAGATCGTAACCAGGCCGCGTACACCTTCGCTTTCCATATTTTCGCCACGGCCCTGCTGCACGATTTCGCCACGGGACATCACCAGGTACTGGTCGGCCAGTTCGGCGGCAAAGTCGTAGAACTGCTCCACCAGCAGGATCGCCATGTCGCCACGCTCGGCGAGTTTCTTGATCACCGCGCCGATCTCCTTGATCACCGAGGGCTGGATGCCTTCGGTGGGTTCATCGAGGATCAGCAGGCGTGGACGGCTGGCCAGCGCGCGGCCGATGGCCAACTGTTGCTGCTGGCCGCCGGACAGGTCGCCGCCACGCCGGTGTTTCATTTGCAGCAGCACCGGGAACAGCTCGTAGATGAAGGCCGGGACTTCCTTGGCTTCGGCACCGGGGAAGCGCGCCAGGCCCATCAGCAGGTTTTCTTCCACCGTCAGCCGCCCGAAAATCTCGCGGCCCTGGGGCACGTAGGCGATCCCGGCATACACGCGCTGGTGCGGCTTGAACGTGGTGATGGCCTTGCCTTCCCAGTTCACCACGCCTTCCTTGGAAGGCAGCAGGCCCATCAGGCATTTGAGCAAGGTGGTCTTGCCCACGCCGTTACGGCCGAGCAGGCAGGTGACTTCACCGACTTTCACATCAAATGAAAGCCCGCGCAGGATGTGGCTACCGCCGTAGTACTGGTGCAATTTTTCGACTTGCAACATCTTCCAATTCTCCTCAAATCCCTTGTGGGAGCGGGCTTGCCCGCGAATGCGGTGGGTCAGTGAAAGGTGTAGTGACTGATACACCGCATTCGCGAGCAAGCCCGCTCCCACATAAAGCAAGTGCTTGTCTGGGTTAGCGACCGAGGTACACCTCAATGACGCGCTCGTTTTCCTGCACCTGCTCCAACGACCCCTCAGCCAGCACACTGCCCTGGTGCAACACGGTGACGTGGTCGGCAATCGAGCCGACAAACCCCATGTCGTGTTCCACCACCATCAGCGAATGCTTGCCCGCCAGGCGCTTGAACAGTTCGGCGGTGAACTCGGTTTCGGCGTCGGTCATGCCCGCCACAGGTTCGTCGAGCAGCAACAGTTGCGGGTCCTGCATCAGCAGCATGCCGATTTCCAGGAACTGCTTTTGCCCGTGGGACAACAGCCCCGCCGGGCGCTGTGCCGAGGCGGTCAGGCGGATGGTGTCGAGCACCTCATCGATGCGCTCTTTCTGCTCGCCGCTCAGGCGTGCACGCAGGCTGGCCCATACGGATTTGTCGGTCTTCTGCGCCAGCTCCAGGTTTTCGAACACGCTCAAGGCTTCGAACACCGTGGGTTTCTGGAACTTACGGCCGATACCGGCCTGGGCGATCTGCACTTCGCTCATGCCGGTGAGGTCGAGGTTTTCGCCGAACCAGGCGGTGCCGTGGCTGGGCCGGGTCTTGCCGGTGATCACGTCCATCAGCGTGGTCTTGCCCGCGCCGTTGGGGCCGATGATGCAGCGCAATTCGCCGACGCCGATGTACAGGTTCAGGTTGTTGAGCGCCTTGAAACCATCAAAGCTGACGCTGATGTCTTCCAGGGTCAGGATGGTGCCGTGGCGGGTGTTAAGGCCCTTGCCCGCGACCTGGCCAAGGCCGATGGCCTCACGGCCGCTGCCTGCGTCGAAAATAGGTTCCAGCATGACGTTCCTCATTTCTTCAGCAGGCCGATAACGCCCTTGGGCAGGTACAGGGTGACGATGATGAACAGCGCCCCGAGGAAGAACAGCCAATATTCCGGGAACGCCACGGTGAACCAGCTCTTCATGCCGTTCACCACACCGGCGCCGAGCAGCGGGCCGATCAGCGTGCCGCGCCCACCGAGGGCGACCCACACGGCGGCTTCGATGGAGTTGGTCGGTGACATTTCGCTGGGGTTGATGATGCCCACCTGCGGCACATACAGCGCCCCGGCCAGCCCACACAACACCGCGCTCAACACCCACACGAACAATTTGAACCCCCGCGGGTCGTAGCCGCAGAACATCAGGCGGTTCTCGGCGTCACGCAGCGCGGTCAGCACCCGGCCGAACTTGCTCTGCGCCAGGCGCCAGCCGATGTACAGGCTTGTCACGAGCAGCAGCACCGTGGCCACGAACAACACCGCCCGCGTGCCCGGTTCGGTAATGCCGAAACCGAGGATGCTGCGGAAATTGGTGAAGCCGTTGTTGCCGCCAAACCCGGTCTCGTTGCGAAAGAACAGCAGCATCCCGGCGAAGGTCAGCGCCTGGGTCATGATCGAGAAATACACGCCCTTGATCCGTGAGCGGAAGGCGAAGAAACCGAACACCAGCGCCAGTAAACCGGGGGCCAGCACCACCAGGCACAGGGCCCAGAGGAAGTGGTCGGTGCCAGCCCAGTACCACGGCAATTCAGTCCACGACAAAAACGTCATGAACGCCGGCAATTCATCGCCGGACGCCTGGCGCATCAGGTACATGCCCATTGCGTAGCCGCCCAGGGCAAAGAACAAACCGTGGCCGAGGGACAGCATGCCGGCGTAACCCCACACCAGGTCCAGGGCGAGGGCGACGATGGCGTAGCAGAGGATCTTGCCCACCAGCGTCAGGGTGTAGGCCGACACATGAAAGGCACTGTCGGCTGGCAGCAGTGAGAGCAACGGCAGCGCCAGCAGCAGCGCGAGGATCACGGCGCCGACGGCAATCGTCACCTTGGGGCCGGCCTTTTGCGTGGCCGTGAGCATCAATGGTTGGTTCATCAGTCGATCACCCGTCCTTTCAGTGCGAAGAGTCCCTGCGGGCGTTTCTGGATAAACAGAATGATCAGCGCGAGGATCAGGATCTTGCCGAGCACGGCACCGATCTGCGGTTCGAGAATCTTGTTGGCGATCCCCAGGCCAAACGCGGCCATCACGCTACCGGCCAACTGGCCGACGCCGCCCAATACCACCACCAGGAACGAATCGATGATGTAGCTCTGGCCCAGGTCCGGGCCGACGTTGCCGATCTGGCTCAGCGCCACGCCGCCCAGGCCGGCAATGCCGGAACCGAGGCCGAACGCGAGCATGTCCACACGCCCGGTGGGCACGCCGCAGCACGCCGCCATGTTGCGGTTCTGGGTGACGGCGCGCACGTTGAGGCCCAGGCGCGTCTTGTTCAGCAGCAGCCAGGTCAGCACCACCACACACAGGGCGAAGGCAATGATCACGATGCGGTTGTATGGCAGCACCAGGTTGGGCAGCACCTGGATGCCACCGGACAACCACACGGGGTTGGACACTTCGACGTTCTGCGCACCGAACACCAGGCGCACCAACTGGATCAGCATCAGGCTGATGCCCCAGGTGGCGAGCAGGGTTTCCAGGGGGCGGCCGTACAGGTGACGAATCACCGTGCGCTCCAGCGCCATGCCGATGGCGGCGGTGACGAAAAATGCCACGGGCAGCGCGATCAGCGGGTAGAACTCGATGGCCTGCGGCAGGTAGCGCTGCATCAGCATTTGCACCACGTAGGTCGAGTAGGCGCCGAGCATCAGCATCTCGCCGTGGGCCATGTTGATCACGCCGAGCAGGCCGAAGGTGATCGCCAGGCCGAGGGCGGCGAGCAGCAGGATCGAACCGAGGGACATGCCGCTGAAGGCCTGGCCGAGGATCTCGCCAAACATCAGCTTGCGTTTGACCTGGGCCAGGCTGGTCTCGGCGGCGGTGTGCACGGCGGCATCGGTTTCCACGCCGGGGGCGAGCAGCGCTTCAAGGCGCGTGCGCGCCAGCGGATCGCCGGTGCTGCCCAGCAGGCGCACGGCGGCGAGGCGCACCACCGGGTCGGTGTCGACCAGTTGCAGGTTGGCCAACGCGAGGCTCAGCGCGGTGTGCACGTCTTCGTCGGTTTCGGCGGCGACCCGCTGGTCGAGGAATTTGAGCTGCGCAGGTTGCGCGCTTTTTTGCAGGGTCTGGGCCGCGGCCAGGCGCACCTTGGGGTCGGCGGCGAGCAGTTGCTGGCTGGCTTGCACGTTGTCGATCAAGCCGCGCAGGCGGTTGTTCAGGCGTACGGTTTTGGTTTCGCCGTTGAGGTTGAGTTGGCCTTGTTCAAGGGCGTCGACCAATTCGATGCGCGCCGGGTCGGGCTGGGCGGCCCAGTCCTGGAGGAGCTTGGCTTGCTGGGCCGGGTTGGCGTTGATGAAATCTTCGGCGTCGCTGGCGTGTGCGGCCAGAGGCAGCAACAGCAGCGCCGTGATAATGAAACGGTACAGGGCAGTAGGCATAACAAAGTGTCCTGATCATGCGCGGACTGGCTTTATGTGGGAGCGGGCTTGCTCGCGAATGCGGTGTATCAGTATCAGGTGTACTGGATGACACTCCCTCTTCGCGAGCAAGCCCGCTCCCACACAAGCTCCTTCCCACAGTTGAACCGAGGTAGGGCTTAGTTGCTTTTCACCGCATAGTCCGGCTTTTTGTCGTTGCCCGGGATGTACGGGCTCCACGGCTGGGCACGAATCGGTTCCTGGGTCTGCCACACCACCGAGAACTGCCCGTCGGCCTGGATCTCGCCGATCATCACTGGCTTGTGCAGGTGGTGGTTGGTCTTGTCCATGGTCAGGGTGAAGCCCGACGGTGCGGCAAACGTCTGCCCGCCGAGGGCTTCACGCACTTTGTCGACGTCGGTGGACTTGGCTTTCTCCGCCGCCTGCGCCCACATGTGAATGCCCACGTAGGTGGCTTCCATCGGGTCGTTGGTCACGGCTTTGTCGGCGCCCGGCAGGTTGTGTTTCTTCGCGTAGGCTTTCCAGTCGGCGACGAACTTTTTGTTTACCGGGTTTTCCACCGACTGGAAGTAGTTCCACGCCGCGAGGTTACCCACCAGCGGCTTGGTGTCGATGCCGCGCAGTTCTTCTTCGCCCACCGAGAACGCCACCACGGGTACGTCGGTGGCCTTCAGGCCCTGGTTGGCCAGCTCTTTGTAGAACGGCACGTTGGAGTCGCCGTTCACGGTGGAGATCACCGCAGTCTTGCCGCCGGCGGAGAACTTCTTGATGTTGGCGACGATGGTCTGGTAGTCGGCGTGGCCGAACGGGGTGTAGACCTCTTCGATGTCTTTGTCTGCCACGCCTTTGGAATGCAGGAACGAACGCAGGATCTTGTTGGTAGTGCGCGGGTACACGTAGTCGGTGCCCAGCAGGAAGAAGCGCTTGGCGCTGCCGCCTTCTTCGCTCATCAGGTATTCCACCGCCGGGATCGCCTGCTGGTTCGGCGCTGCGCCGGTGTAGAACACGTTCGGCGACATCTCTTCGCCTTCGTATTGCACCGGGTAGAACAGCAGGCCGTTGAGTTCTTCAAACACCGGCAATACGGATTTGCGCGACACCGAGGTCCAGCAGCCGAACACCACGGCGACCTTGTCCTGGGTCAGCAACTGCCGGCCTTTTTCAGCGAACAGCGGCCAGTTGGAGGCGGGGTCCACGACGACGGGTTCGAGCATCTTGCCGTTCACGCCGCCCTTGGCGTTGATCTCGTCGATCGTCATCAGCGCCATGTCTTTAAGCGACGTTTCGGAGATGGCCATGGTGCCGGACAACGAGTGCAGGATGCCGACCTTGATGGTCTCGGCGGCCTGGAGGGTCCAGGTCATGCCCATGGCGGCGATGGATGCCGAAAGAGTGAAAGCCTTGATCAAGCTGCGACGCTTCATGGTGCGATCTCCGAGAACCCAAGTGTTGTTGTTGGACAGATACAGGGGCGATTGCAAAGGCTGTGCCTGCTTTCGAAAAGGGCGTGGCTGGGGCCTGCGGGCAGATGGCGGTACGCGGCTCGCGCACTGAATAGGCGCCGGACGGCGGCGTTGGTGCGCGATGGGCACCGTCATGGTGCGTGCACGATTTAACTATGTAGCGCCAGCGTCGCAGACACGGGATCAGGATGGTGGGCACCTTTCATTTTCAGGTTTCAGGTGCATTCATGGACGAAAAACTCCTCCCCAAGCCGGGCCGACTGAGCCCCGCGTTTCTCAGCAGCGATGATGCTGCGCGCTGGGCCCACCAGCGCATTGGTGCGCGGCGTAGCGTTGAATACGCAAGCGTCATCCTGCAGCGCCTGTCGGATCGATGGTTTGTCGCCAGCGAGCCGGCGATGGGCAAGGCGACGTCTTTCGACTGGAACCGGCTGCTGGACCGCGACCGTGCGTCCGGGGAGTTTATCCACCCGGTCGGCTATCGCATTGTCGCCAGCCTGCACTCCCATCCCGATACGTTGGCGACGACCCAGCACCAGAACCCGCGTTGGACGCAGCAACAGGCCAGGGCGTTCATGAGCTTCTATTCGGTCCCGGACATCAGCTTCAACTATCAGGACCGTGCACGCTTTGCCGCGGCGTACCTGTCCGGGCCGGATGGCGCGTTGCTCAAGTACCAGCCCAGCGGCTCGGCGGCCGAGGCCGGGTTTGTGCATTGGCTCGACACCAATGGCCCGTGGGAGTCGGTGCACGCTCACGATGGAACATTGGAGGGGGTCTACAAAAAGCTCGCGTCGGTGGGGCAACTGACCTTTGTGCTCTCCAGCGCTGCCTGGGGTGGTTCGATCGGTGCGGTGCCGGCCGACTGGCAGCCTTACCGGGCGTTCAGTGCGGCCGCGCTGCCAGTCGCCTGCGGCCCGGTGTTCAACGACAAGCTTGAGGTGTTCTCCTATGCCTGGTCGCTGATCCAGCGCACACCTGCGGCGCGACAACAGGTGTTTATCCTGCAACAGACGGCGGGCGAAGGTTACGTGGCCAGCGAGCCGCAGACGCCCGATGCACTGCCATTGCTGCCGGCGGGCTGGCACCTGCACGGCATCTACGTCCATTCCCGGCCTTTGCCTGGGCACTACCCGGCGCTGGAGGGCTGGCTCTACAAGAACTTTGTCAGCCCGCCCGAGTTGGCCGGCCACATCGCACGATTTCGTCAGTACAGTCAGGGCGGGCAGCCCACGTTGGGCGCCTCGCTGTACCTGCGCATGCGCGATGAGGCCGTATTGCGCTACCGTTTTTCAGGCTCGGCGGCCGAATCCGAGTTATTCACCAGGGATGAGCACGGTGAGGTCATCGACCACGGCATCCAGGCGGCCTTGTCGAGTGGGCAACGGCTGACCCGTGACTATGTGCGGCAAGTCGCTGCAGCGGGTGAGCTGAGCGTGGAAAAAACCAGTGCCCTGTGGGACCGCCCCGGAGTGGTCGACCCGCAGTGGCAACCCTATGCGGATTTTTCGTTGCCGGCCCTCAGTGGTGCGTTCCTGACGGCCGACGATGCCGCACGCCATGCCCACGAACGCATCGATGCACTGCGTGGGCGCGCGTATGGCGGCTTGGTGCTCAAGCGGCAGGACGGCCGTTTCGTGATCACCGCGCCAGTGTCCGTCGGTACCCACCCGTTTACCGAGGGCGGGCCCTATCCCAAGGACCGCCAGGGCCAACCGATCGTGTTGCACGCCGGTCACCAGCGGCATGCCGTGTATGGCTCGCGCCCGGCGATTTCGGTGTTTGAGCCCAGCGCCTTGGCGCAACCCGCCTGGCGGCGCGAGGATACGCAGGTGGATGCGCAGATGTTCCACGACCAGGATATCGAAGCGTTGTTGCACCATCGGCTCATGGCGTATCTCTCTTGCGCCCAGGAGGGGTTGCTGGCCTATCAATTGGGCGAGTCCACGGCACAGTGGCGGGCGCAATGGATAACCGACTCGAAGACCGGTGACAGCCCGATCGCACGCAACCTTGCCCACGGCTCGCTCAAACCGGTGGATGTGGTGCGCAAGCTGACCGAAGGCGGCACGCTGCGGGTACTGCAGGGCAACGCGCTGTGGGGGCCGGCTGGCACGCTTGACGCGGATTGGGCGCCATTCACCCAGGTGCTCGACTATCAACGACCGCAGCCAGTGAGCCACGGCGCGCTGTTCGCGAGTGCCGACGGCGCTGCCCTCGACCTGCTAGAGCGCGACGTGCAGGGCTTTGGTGAACAGCACGTCAGCCGCTATTTCGCCTTCATTCTCAAGGCCGATCACAAGGATGAGTACCTGGCCAGCGAGCCGATCCCCGTTACCCGCAAGTCACCGCTGTTGTCACTGTCGGGCCTGTACGGCGACACCTTGCCGGCGGGTTTCAGCTGTCATGGCCTGTTCTACACCCAGCCGTGGGCAAGCAGTACGTCGACAACATGGCTGGAGCGTTTTTTCATCGGCCTGCAAGACTTGAAAACGGCCATCGCCCAGGCCCGGCTCAATGCACCGCTGCCGCCCCATGGCGCGTTGGTGTACATCGCCACGCCGGAAGGCGCCTTGCTGCGTTACCAGTCGCCGTCTGCGCGTGGCCTGTTCGAGGCGCAAAGCGAGGGGGATTCGGCCGAGGTGATGCAGGCCAAGCTGAATGCCGGGACCTTGCTGCCGGTGCAGGTGGTGCGGCGTTTCGCGATGTCCGGGGCGTTACGGGTGATCCGCACAAGCCCGTGCTGGGATCGCGAGGGGCCGGTCTCCGGGTTATGGAGCCCCTACCGGTTTCTTGAGCGGCGTCGCCTGAGCCCGGCCTTTGTGTCGATGGACGACGCGGCTCGGTATGTGCGGCAACGGGTGCCCACCGACTTGGCGCTGCACTACGGTGGCGTGATCCTGCGCCGCGACGATGGCTGGTTTGTCGCCACCGAACCGCTGCAAGTGCGGGATGAAGTGTTCGACATCGCGTGGGTGTTTCCGGATGAGCTGGTGACTCGCGGGCTGTACCCGGTACGCACCTCGGTGGTGGCGCGCTACGTATCTCGGCCTGCAAGGGTGGTGCCGCTGTTTCTGTCGCCGGTCCAGGCCAAGGTGTACGGCACGATGTTTTCCACTCGGCAACTGGCCCAGGCGATAGAGGACGCGTCCGCCAGGCAGTATCACTATTTGCTGGCCAGTGACGGTGCACTCTTGCGCCTGCTCGGCGCGCCCCAGGTGGACAACCCGCTGATCAGCGCGGCTCAGCTCAAGCTCAAGCCTCGCCACCGTCATGACTGGCTGGACAGCCCGCTGGAGCGCCAACTGCGCAACGCCGAACTGATGCCGATTGATTACGTCAACCGCGTGGCCGACAGCTTTGATTTACAGGTGGTGATCGGCAGCCCGTTATGGGGCCCGCAGGGCGTGGTGGCGGGGTGGCACCCGCTGGTGTCGGAGGTGGCGACGGCGCGTGGTTACCCCATGGCGCGCCATGATCCGGCGTGCACCCCGCTGTTCAGCCAGGCCGACGACGCTGCGCGGCACGTGCATGGCCTGCCGATGGAGCGTACCGAATTACGCTTTGGCTACGTGCTCAAGGCTCGGCACAACGGCCAATACACTGCGACCCTGCCGGTCAGCGATGCGGGTTCCAGGCTGGCGCGCCGCCGTGTATTCAGCGATGCTGGTTATCCCTATGGCTACCAGTTGGCGGGTCTGTATCTGTGCGTTTCGCGGCCGGCGGGGTTTTATCCCGAGGGCCGTGAGCAAAGCAGCGACGGGATTTATCAGGGGTTGTTTTCACCCACCGACCTGATCGAGGCGATGTTTCAAGTACACGCCACGAGTACGCGCCAGAGCCTGCCGTTGTACCTGTCCTGCGCAGACGGCGCACTGCTGCGGTTTGTGGTGCGAGACCCCCGGTTTGTCGGCTACGGCGATGAGTTGAAACTGCGTTTGCGGTTACTCCGTCCGTCCGACTTTATCCAGCGCATGCGGGCGGCCGGCGTGTTGACGGTGTTGGTGTCCAGCGTGAACTGGCCGCAGGGTGGGGCGACGCAAGGGGGCTTGGGGCCGATCCATGCGCATGCGGATGACGCGGTGGGCTACGTGCATGGGCGCATCGGACGCTTCAGCGGTACGCAATACCTGGGGGCGCTGCTGGAAAATCCTGCGGCGAGCAGTTGGGTTGCGGTGATGCCGGTGGTGGATGCGGGCTTTCCTTCCACGATGGCGCCACGGGTGTTTACCGGGGCGCAATGGCCCAAGGGCTATCGGTTGTGTGCGGCGCACCTGGTGTTTCATGCCGGCCTCGACCAGCCACCCGCCGTGGCTGAGGACCTGTACCGCGAGTACTTCGTGGCATGGCGCGAACTGGCGTACTACATCCATCAACTGACCCGCGATGGCCTGTCCATCAACGCGTTCTACCTGAGTTCCCGCGACGGTGCGCTGCTGCGCTACACCCCGCGTTTCAGCGACGCGGAATACAACCTGCTGGCCACCACCGGCAAGTGGTCCGAGGAGCATGGGTACACACAGTTTGCGCCCGAACCTTCCTGGGTGATCGCTGAATTGGCACGCATCGGCGAGTTGCGGGTTGTGCACGCAGGCAGCTTTTGGGCAAGACGCGGTGCACTGGGGCAGGAGGGGCTGCCTCAAAACGGCGTGACGCCGGGTGCGCCCGAAAAAGATGAGCTTTGAACTGAGTTGCCGGGTGTACACGGACCTCAAACACGCGCAAAAAAACGTCAAGGATAAAAGGTAATGGACAACCTCAAGACAATCACCGCACAGCGGTTATTGCATACATTAAGCCCGGCTTTTGCGGCTTGCGATGACGCGGCGCGTTATGCGCTCGCCCAGGTCGATCGGCAGGCAGCCTATTCTCAGGGCGGCTACATTCTCAATGCGGATGATGGCCGTTGCTATGCCTCGGCACCTCTTCGTGGTTCGCTCGATGAGTTGTTGTTCGAAGACGCGATCAGCATGGAGAGCAGCAGGGACCGTCGGTTGCCCGCAGGGTATCGGTATGTGGGCTATTACTTTTTCGACATTGATCGGCACGCGCAAATCGCCAGGCTGCGCCCAGCGTGGTCAGCGGACAGCATCGCTTTGCAGCAGAGTGTTGCGCCGGCCAAGGCGGTAGTGTCGTGTATCCAGCTTGGCGTGGTGTTCTACCGGATTGGGCCTGAGGGCTCACTTGTGAGGTTCGGGCTGATCGACCGACCCGGTGTGGCGGATTACTTCCACAGGCTGAACGCGCGGATACACGCAGAACCCGAACCGGTGCTGGAGGCATCGGCCGAGGAATATGTGCGCCGTCTGAGGGACTTTGGTCAGCTCAAGGTCATCGTGACGTCTGCCATTTGGGCGGGATGGCGCGGCACATTGACGCCGAAATGGAAAGCGTATGTGCCCGACCCGGTCCCTGCGACCCCTGATCCGTGGGTGAGCCCGATCTTTCCGGATGCGGCGTCGGCCCTGGCTTTTGCACACCCGTTGATGATGCGCCATCCGACAGTGCTCCAGATTGGCTTTTTGCTAAAGCACCAACACGTTGAGAACTACATGGTCACCGAGCCCGTTGCGGTGAGCGCGAACCCGTTTGATCCGGCCGCGGTATTTCCGACAACCCCTGATGGTCGCCTTATCTACTCGTGCCAATGCGATATCGTCGGCGTCTACAGCTTTGCCCCGGACAGGCCTGCCCCTGAGACGGCCAAGGAACCCTGGCTGTACGAACGCTTTTTTTCACCACGGATGCTGGCTGAAGCCCTGTGGTTGGCCCATGGCCTGAAAAAGAAGGGTTTTACGTATTACCTGAGTACCTTCGACGGTGCGCAGTTGCGCTACACCGTGGCGGACCCTCAGGCCCCAATGCCATTTTTCAACCCGCTCCATTCGTCCACCCAACCGATTGACAATGGCTTGCAAGCCGACCTGGATAAAGGCGCGCTGACCCCCAGCGACTTTGTGCGACAGCTCCGTAGCACAGGCCAGTTGCATGTGCTCAAGACCAGCAGCCTGTGGGACGTCGCCGCCAGGGTCGGGCGTGACTGGCAGCCTTACGCGGGTCTGCATCGGCCTGTGTTGAGCCCGGCTTTTGTGCAGGCGGATGATGCAGCCCGGCATGCCCACGAACGGATTGGCAGCCGTCGCGAGCGCGGTTATCTCGGCTTGATTTTGAAGCGTGACGACCAGCGCTTTGTTGCTACCGAACCCATGGCATTCAAAGGTGAACGCTTTGACTTCAACCGGTATTTCCCGACCGACCGGTCGGGATTGCCGGTTGTCCTGACGTCGGGACAGGTGCTGCATGGGGTGTACAGCTCGCGTTGGCTGGATGATTACCACGGCCATTGGGAGGGTGATGAGGCGCGGGTGGGGGCGCAGATGTTCATGGACACCGACATCCAGCGCATCCTGGCAATGCCTGGCCTGCCGGTGGCTTACCTGTCAGGTTCGGCGGACTGCCTGCTGGCTTATCGACCCTACCTGCCGGATATGACGCATCGCTTGCTGGAGCGTGCACAACCCGGTGAGGGCGGCAGCCGCCTGTTCCAGGCGTTGAACGACGGCACGCTGGTGCCCAGCGACGTGGTCAGCGAAATGACCTTGTCCGGCTTACTGAGCGTGGTGGTCGGCAATCGCATATGGGGCCCGCCCGGGCCGCTCGACAGCCGTTGGGTCCCGGCCGGCGCCGCAGACCTGGCCGAGGTGCCCGGCCAGCCGCAGCTCGGCCCGGTCCACACCTCGGCCCGCGCAGCCGTGGAGGCCGCTTGCACCCATTGGCGCAGCCGCTATGGCCTGGACCATTGTGGCCTGGGGCTGGTACTCAAACACCAGGCGCGTGATGAGTTCGTGGCCACGCAGACGGTTGGTGGCCCACGCCTGGACAGGCTGTACCACGCCAGTCGTTTTGGCGCGACGGCACTCACCGCAACGTTCCAGGTGCATGCCGTGTATTACTCGGCACGTGGGTTGCCCCACGGGGTGATGGGACAAGAGGCCTGGCTGGCTCGACACTTTATCGGTGCGCTGGACTTTTATGCTGCGCTGTACGACCAACAAGGTGTTCGCCGTGGTGTCGGGCTTGCACCGTTGCCGTTGTACCTGTCGACACTCGATGGTGCGCTGCTGGAGTACCGCACGCAGCAGGATCCGCATCCGTTGTTCAAGAATGAGTCGGGCCAGGTGGATGAACAGGTGCTGGCGAAAAAACTCGCCTTGACCCTGACGCCCCATAGCCTGGTGCAGCAGGTCGCCCAGAGTGGGCAGTTGTCGGTGCTGGTCACCAGTGACTATTGGGATGTGTCAGGGCCGGTCGGCGCTCTTTGGGCACCGTTTGCGCAGGTGGCCCGGCGCCTGTTGGGGCCAGTGTTTATTTCCCAGGACGACGCCGCGCGGCATGCGCTGTTTACGCTGGGCAGCCGACGTGACCGTGTCTATGGTGGGTTGATCCTGCGCCGCAGCGATGGCTTGTTCACGGCCACAGAGCCGCTGCCGGTGGGTGTGGAAGACTTTGCGCCGAGCTGGATTCGCCTGGACGAGCTGGTCAACCAGGCCCGGTTTCTGGCGGCCAGTACCGCCGTGGCGCGCTACCATTCGGCCGTCGCGTGTGAGCCGCCCTTCGGTCTTGCCGACGTGCAGCGCGCGGTGTACCTGGACATGTTCGCCAGCGATTTTCTCGGCGCAGTGCTGCGGCCTTCGACTGTCCCCCTCAAACACACCCTTGGCTGCGAATACCGGTTCTGCACCGACGGTGCCATTCTCTGTTACACCGTCAGGGGCGGTGCGCTGGAGCATTCACTGGCCAGCCAAGTGGCCAGTGCTTCACGCAATCATCCCAAGGACAACCGACTGGAACAGGCCCTGCGTGATTGCCAACTGACGCCGGTGGAATACGTCAACCGCGTCGCGCGTGCCGGTATGCTTCGCGTGGTGCAAGGCAGCGCCGTGTGGGGACGCCCCCGCCAGATCAGACAGTGGGAGCCCGGTACGGCGCAGGACCTATTGGAACCGGTGATGATGGACACGGGCACCAGTGCAGTGTTTGTGCAGTTGCCGGACTTGTTGCATTACCTGCATCGCCAGGCCGCCCAGCGCCGGCACCTGGTCTTCGGGTTGATCTTGAAAGCGCGCAAGGCCGCGCATTACCTGGGGAGTTTTCCCCTGGTGGCCGCCGACGCGGCGTTGACGCTCGATCGTGTGTTCGTCGATGGGTTGGCGCCCCAGGGGTATGACGTACAGGGCCTTTACCTTTGCCCTCCTGTGCAGCCTGACATACTCGCCAGCGATCCGATCTATCCCCATTTCGTCAGCCCACGGGACCTGGCGCGCGTGGTGAATCTCAAGGGGCCGAACGGCCAGGGCTACTTGCCGATTTACCTGGGCTGCACCGATGGTGCCTGGCTCACGTTCGAGCGGCGCGACCCCCAAGCGTTCGTGCCGCAGGTGGCTACCGCGTGGTCGCGCTTGCAGGCCGGCACACTCAAGCCCCAGGCATACGTCCGACAAGTGGCGGCAGCCTGGCCAATGACAGTGTTAGTCACCAGCGGCCTTTGGCACACGCCGGGTGCCGTCAGCCCGCAATGGCGAATGAATTCGCCTGCGCCGGTTGTGTCCCGCGCTGCGGCGCTGAGATTCGGTCCGTTGTTTTGCCATCCTGACGATGCCGCACGGCATGCCCGTCATCGCGCCGGTCGTTTCGAGCGTCATGCGTTCGTAGGCCTGGTGTTGGTCGATGAAAGGCAAACCCTGTATGTCGCCGCTGAGCCCCTCAAGGATGAGGGGATTGAGTCGCCGGTACCGCAGCGTCTGTTTTTGTATGCGGACACCCTGCTCGGGCCTTCGCCGCCGAAGCCGGCGTATCCGGCAGGTTTTCAGTTGCTGGCGGCGCATGTGTTTTACAAAACGATGGGGGCACGTCGCGATTGGGCCCCCGCAGACCAGCAGCTCGGCGAGCATTTTGTTGCTCGGGACGAGCTGGGCTTCTATCGAAACCTGTTGAAGGTCGGCGGGGTGAAAGGTGCTTTTTGTTATCTGTCCACACGCCAAGGCGCACTGCTCAAATATGTGCCCGGGTTCTACCCGCAAGAGGAGGACCTGTTCACCGGGCAGTTGTTCTTCGGCCCGGACGATTACGCGCCGACGGCATGGGTCGCTCGATTAGCGACCGATGGTGTGCTCGATGTACTCGATACAGATGACTACTGGACACGCAAAGGTGTGGTGAAGGTGAACTGGACGCTCAGTGTCGACGAGCAGCCGCCACCGATCCAGGTGCAGCCGACGCACCCTGAAAAAGACGAATTCTGAACACCCGGGGTTCAGCGTTTGCGCATCAAGCCAATAAAAAACACCCCGCCAATCGCCGCCGTGGCTACGCCGATGGGCAGGTCTTCGGGGGCGATCAGGGTGCGTGCCGCCACATCGACCCACACCAGGAACAGGCTGCCAAGCAGGGCGCAGGCTGGCAATAAGCGACGATGCTCGGCACCCACCAGGCGCCTTGCGATATGCGGCACCATCAGCCCGACAAAGCCGATGGAGCCACTGATGGACACCAGCACGCCGGTCATCAGCGAGGCTACGAGGAACACCTTCAAGCGCACCGTGCGGGCGTTCAGGCCCAGGGTCACGGCGGTCTGTTCGCCGGCCATCAATGCGTTCAGCGGGCGGGCCATGCCCAGCAATACCAGCAGGCCCAGCAGCACCGTGGCGCACGGGATCGCCAGCAGTTCCCAACGCGCCAGGCCGAGGCCGCCGAGCATCCAGAACATCACCGCCGAGGCCGCGCGGTGGTCGCCCATGAACAACAACAGGTTGGCTGCCGCCATCATCACGAACGACACCGCCACCCCGCACAGCAGCAGGCGATCACTCTCCAGCCGCCCATTGCGGCTGGCCACCGCCAGCACCACCAGCATGCTCAGCATGGCGCCGATAAACGCGGCGATGGGCAGGGTCAGCAGGCCGATGATTTCGCCCACATGCAGTACCACGATCACCGCGCCCAACGTCGCGCCGGAGGTCACACCGAGCAGGTGTGGGTCGGCCAGCGGGTTGCGCGTAACCGCCTGCAACACCGCGCCGATCAACGCCAGACCGGCGCCGACCAACGCACCCAGCAGCATGCGCGGTACGCGGATCAGCCAGACGATATGTTCCTGCCCCGCCGGCCAATTCACCTCGCCGATGCCCAAAGCCTTGTACAGCATGATCCGCCACACCACGTCCACCGGCACCCGCGCCGGACCAAAGCCCAGGGAGATCACGCACGAGACCAGCAACAGCGCCGCGAGGGCGACCAGCAGCAAGGCGTAGCGACGGGAGGTCATTCGCCGTGGAACCCCTTGGCCAGGGTTTCCACCGCCAGCACGTTGTCGATACCCGGCGTGGCCTGCACGTACGGGATCACGATAAAGCGCTGGTTCTTGATCGCATCCACCGCTTGCAGCGCCGGGTTGTCCAGCAGGAACTGCTGCTTCTGCGCGGCGGTGGTTTCGCTGTAGTCGACGATCACGATCACCTGCGGGTTGCGTTCCACCACGGTCTCCCAGTTGACGCGGGTCCAGCTGGCGTCGACGTCATCGAGGATGTTGCGCCCGCCGGCCGCGTCGATCAGCGCCTGGGGCATGCCCAGGCGCCCGGAGGTCATGGCACGGTCTTCGCCGCTGTCGTAGAGGAACACCCGCGGCTTGTCTTCGGGCAGGTCTTGTTGCACCTCATCGACCTGGGCCTGCATCTGCGCGATCAGGGTGTTGGCGCGGTCCTGCACGTCGAAGATCCGGCCCAGGTTGCGCAGGTCGTTATAGGTGTCGTCGAGGGTCGCGGCCGGGCGCTTCATCACGAAGGCGCAGGATTCGGTCAGTTCGTACACGTTGATGCCCAGGGGTTGCAGGCTGCTCGGCGTGAGGTCGCCGCCCACGCGCATGCCGTAGTCCCAGCCGGCGAAGAAGAAGTCCACGTTGGCGTTGAGCAGGGTTTCCACCGACGGGTATTTGCTCGCCAGCTCTGGCAGGCCGTCGAGGAGCGAGGCCATTTCGGGGGTGACCGACTTCCAGCCGGTCACTCCGCTGTAGCCGGCCATGCGCGGCTTGAGGCCGAGGGCGAGCATCATCTGGGTCATGTTGATGTCATGGCTGACGGCGTGCTTGGGGGCTTGCTGGAAGGTCACGTCGCGGTTGCAGCTTTTCACGGTGACCGGGTAGTGGGTGGCGTCGGCGAACGCGGGGGCTGCCGCGAGAGACAAGGCGAAGGCTAGGAGCGCGCGCAGGATCATGGTTGGGTTATCCAGGTGATTCGGGGGTAGCCGGACAGGGGGTGGGTGTCGATCAGTGCTTCGACGCCGAACACTTCGCGCAGCAGTTCGGCGGTCAGCACTTCATGGGGCGTGCCGCTGGCGACGATGCGGCCGTGGTTGATCACGTACAGGCGATCACAGAACGCGGCGGCCAGGTTGAGGTCGTGGATGCTCGCCAGGGTGCCGATGTTCAAGCGCTTGACCCGACGCAGCAACTCCAGCTGATAGCGTGGGTCGAGGTGGTTGGTGGGCTCGTCGAGGATCAGCAGTTGCGGCTGCTGGGCCAGGGCGCGGGCCAGGATCACACGTTGTTTTTCGCCGCCGGAGAGGGTGGCGAACCCGTGGTCTTCGAAGCCGAGCATGCCCACTGACTCCAGCGCGCTGCGAACAAGTTGCCGGTCGTGCAACGTGTCGCCATCGAACAGGCCTTTGTGGGGCGTGCGGCCCATGGCGACCACTTCATCCACGCGCAAGCCGAAGGCGTCGGGGAACTCCTGCAGCACCACGGCGATGCGCTGGGCGCACCATTTGGCGCTTTGCTTCCACACGTTCTGGTGGTCGAGCAGCACGTCGCCGCGTGCGGGCCTGGTGAAACGATAGGCGCAGCGCAACAGGCTGGTCTTGCCGCTGCCGTTGGGGCCGATCAGGCCGACGAACTCCCCCGCACCGACCTGCAGGCTGGCGTCACGCAGGTGGAACTGGTGATGGCAGTGGCCTGCGGGGGACCAGGTAAGGTCGGTGAGGCTGAGTGAAGTCATCAAGTCTCTCAAGTTAAAACCGGTCCAAATGTGGGAGCGGGCTTGCTCGCGAATGCGGTGTGTCAGTCAATACATCTGTTACTGACCCACCGCATTCG
>NZ_JAPFHC010000030.1:0-80189 GCF_059803535.1 Pseudomonas sp. RP-B7 | reverse complement strand
GGGGGATCTCCAGCCGAACACTGACATTCCAGCAACACCAATCACCTGTGGGAGCGGGCTTGCCCGCGAAAGCGGTGTGTCAGTCAGCTCATTCATTGGCTGACCCACCGCGTTCGCGAGCAAGCCCGTCCCCACATAAATCCACTGCAATGTTGGGGACTAGACGCTGCTCACTTTGACCCAGCGTTCTTCGCTGGCGGCCACGCGAATGGCTGTTGCCAGTTGCTCCACCGCCCATGCCGCCTCGAAGTCAGTGCCATCCGTACCTTGACCGGCCACGGCCATGATCAACTCCTGCACCTCCAGCGTTTTCAATTCGTTGTAACCCAACTGATGCCCCGCCGCCGGGCTGAATGCCGCGTAGCCGGGCAGGGCTGGCCCCGCGAGCAGGCGCTGGAAGCCGTCCTGGCCGACACGGCACAAACGCAGTTCATTCAGGCGCTCCTGGTCGAAGGCCAGCGTGCCTTTCGTCCCGCTGATCTCGAAGCTCAGGTGGTTCTTGTAGCCATGCTTGAGCCAACTGCTGCTCACCGTGCCGCGCGCGCCGTTGGCGAAGCGCAGCAGGGCATGCACCTGGTCGTCGACGGCGATGGTTTTCAGTTCGCTGCTGCCTTTGACCGCCGGTCGCTCGGTGTGCACGGTGTGGGTGTCGGCGCAGACGCTGGCCACGTCGCCCACCAAAAAGCGCGCCATCGACAGCAAATGGCTGCCCAGGTCGGCCAGGGCGCCGCCGGCATGTCCGACTTCGCAGCGCCATGACCAGGGCGAGGTCGGGTCGGCCATGAAGTCTTCGCTGAACTCACCCTGGAAGCTGATGATGTCGCCCAAATCGCCATTGGCAATCATCTGCCTGGCCAGCGTGATCATCGGGTTGTGCTGGTAGTTATAGCCGACCCGCGTCACCACCCCGGCGGTGCTGGCGGCGCGGCGCATGGCGTCGGCTTGCTCCAGGCTGACGGCCAGGGGTTTTTCGCAGTAAACCGCTTTGCCGGCGGCGATGGCGGCCATGGCCATGGGGTAGTGCAGGTGGTTGGGTGTGGTGATGGCCACGACGTCGACGTTGGGGTCATTGATCAACGCCTGCCAGTCACCGTGGGCCTGGGCGAATCCCCAGGCGTTGGCGCAGCGTTGGGCGCGCTCGGTGTCGGCGTCGGCCAGGGCGGCCAGTTTGAGAGTGACCGGCAGTTCGAATACCGCGCGGGCGTTGTTGAACGCCAAGGCATGGGCGCGGCCCATGAAGCCTGTGCCGATCAAGCCGATTCCGAGTTCACGCATAGCCGTGGTCCTTTGCATTATTGTTTTCAGAGGCGCTATTAATGGAATAAAAATTCCTTAAACTCAATAGATGGAATAAAAATTCATTGCGTGTCGACAATCACTCCGGCGAATGCAGCTATATTCAGCGCGTGGCCAAATGCCGCCAGTTAACAAAACATAACGTAGCGCCGATTGTCAGACGATTCGAAAGCCCGATAGGATGGCCCCTGCTTTCTCCAGGCGCTCTAGATTGCAGGTTTCAAGGCCCCGGAAGGCAGGCGATAACAATAATAAATGGGAGAAAGGTCTATGAGTGAGCCTGTCATGGGTTGGGTTGTTTGCCGCCCACATGCCGCACGCAGGGTTGCGTTGCTGGCCACAGCGCTCTCGCTGTTTGGGGCCGTCGCGTTGCCGACGGCCGTCCAGGCCGCCAGCGATACCCCCGCCGCAGCGGTGTTTGCGATTGAATCCCCCAAGGCCGCCAAGGGCCTGATGATCGACGTTGTCCACGCCGGCAAGCGCCTGGTGGCGGTCGGTGATCGCGGGCACATCCTCTATTCCGACGACCAGGGCGCCACGTGGGCCCAGGCCAAGGTCCCCACCCGGCAATTGCTCACGGCGGTGTATTTCGTCGATGACAAGCAAGGTTGGGCGGTGGGCCATGATGCACAGATCCTCGCCACCGCTGACGGGGGCGCCACTTGGACCCAGCAATTTCAAGACCTCAAGCGCGAAGCCCCCTTGCTCGACGTGTGGTTCAACGACGCCAACCACGGCCTGGCCGTTGGCGCCTACGGCGCGCTGATCGAAACCACCGACGGCGGCAAGACCTGGAACGACGTCAGCGAGCGTCTCGACAACGAAGACCAGTTCCACCTCAACGCCATCGCCCATATCAAGGATGCCGGCCTGTTTATCGTCGGCGAGCAGGGCAGCATGTTCCGCTCCAGCGACGACGGCCAGACCTGGGAAAAGCTCCAAGGCCCCTACGAGGGCTCGTTGTTTGGCGTGATCGGCACCGCCCAGCCGCAGACCTTGCTGGCCTTTGGCTTGCGCGGCAACCTGTACCGCTCCACGGATTTTGGCAGCACCTGGGAGCAGGTCGAACTGAATGCCGCACGGGGCGCGCTGGAGTTCGGCTTGTCCGGCGCGACCTTGCTGGACGACGGCGCCATCGTGGTGGTCGGCAATGGTGGCAGCGTGGTCGTCAGCCATGACGACGGGCTGACCTTCAGCGTCTTCAATCGCCCGGACCGGATTTCCCTCTCCTCGGTGACGGCGGCAGGCAATGGCAATTTGATCCTCGCGGGGCAGGGTGGCGTGCGTGTCGCCACCGTTGCCGGCGCAGAGCTCTCAAAATAATAAGAAGGCGGGGATTCAATGAGCAGTCATCACAACGATAAAGCGACCTTTCTTGAGCGTCTGATCTTCAACAACCGCCCGGCAGTCATCGTGATCTGCCTGCTGGTGAGTGTTTTCCTGTTCTGGCAGGCGACGTTGATTCGCCCGTCCACCAGCTTTGAAAAAATGATCCCCCTCAAGCACCCCTTCATCGAGAAGATGATGGAGCACCGCAACGACCTGGCGAACCTGGGCAACACGGTGCGGATTTCGGTGGAGGCCAAGGACGGCGACATTTTCACCAAGGAGTACATGGAGACCCTGCGGCAGATCAACGATGAGGTGTTCTACATCTCC
This sequence comes from Pseudomonas sp. RP-B7, assembly GCF_059803535.1. Lineage (NCBI taxonomy): Bacteria > Pseudomonadati > Pseudomonadota > Gammaproteobacteria > Pseudomonadales > Pseudomonadaceae > Pseudomonas > Pseudomonas sp. RP-B7. The sequence goes on along the minus strand of NZ_JAPFHC010000030.1, from coordinate 77,234 downwards.
GGCGTCGACCGTTCGGGCCTCAAGTCGCTGTGGAGCCCCAGCGTGCGCTGGACCGAAGTGACCGAAGAAGGCTTTGCCGGCGGTGAAGTGATCCCGCAAAGCTACAACGGCTCGGCGGAAAGTCTCGATCAACTGCGCAACAACGTGCTCAAGTCCGGCCAGGTCGGGCGGTTGGTGTCCAACGATTTCAAATCGAGCATCGTCGACATCCCGCTGCTGGAGTCCTACCCGGACCCGCAGGACCAGGGCAAGTTGCTGGCCCTGGACTACCGCAAGTTCTCCCATGAACTTGAAGACAAGATCCGTGACAAGTTCGAAGCGCAGAACCCCAACGTCAAGATCCACATCGTCGGCTTCGCCAAGAAGGTCGGCGACCTGATCGACGGCCTGGTGATGGTGGTGATGTTCTTCGGCATCGCGTTTGTCATCACCCTGATCCTGCTGTTGTGGTTCACCAACTGCCTGCGCAGCACCATCGCCGTGTTGAGCACCACGCTGGTGGCGGTGATCTGGCAATTGGGGCTGATGCACTTTTTCGGCTTCGGGCTGGACCCGTATTCGATGCTGGTGCCGTTCCTGATTTTTGCCATCGGTATTTCCCACGGCGTGCAGAAGATCAACGGCATCGCCCTGCAATCCAGCGAGGCCGACAACGCGCTGACGGCGGCGCGGCGCACGTTCCGCCAACTGTTCCTGCCGGGGATGATTGCGATCCTGGCGGATGCGGTGGGTTTCATTACGTTGTTGATCATCGACATCGGCGTGATCCGTGAGCTGGCCATCGGTGCCTCCATCGGCGTGGCGGTGATTGTGTTCACCAACCTGATCCTGCTGCCGGTGGCGATTTCCTACGTCGGCATCAGCAAGCGCGCCATCGCCAAGAGTAAGAAAGACGCGAACCGCGAGCATTCGTTCTGGCGCCTGCTGTCGAACTTTGCCAGCCCGAAAGTCGCGCCGATCTCCATCGCCCTGGCCCTGGTGGCCTTTGGCGGCGGCCTCTGGTACAGCCAGAACCTGAAGATCGGCGACCTCGATCAGGGCGCGCCGGAACTGCGTCCGGACTCGCGCTACAACAAAGACAACAACTTCATCATCAGCAACTACTCCACCAGCTCCGACGTGTTGGTGGTGATGGTCAAGACCAACGCCGAAGGCTGCTCGCGCTACGAAGCCATGGCGCCCATCGACCAGTTGATGTGGAAGATGCAGAACACCGAGGGCGTGCAGTCGGCGATCTCGCTGGTGACCGTGTCCAAGCAGATGATCAAGGGCATGAACGAGGGCAACCTGAAGTGGGAAACCCTGTCGCGTAACCCGGATGTGTTGAACAACTCCATCGCCCGGGCCGACGGCCTGTACAACAACAATTGCTCCCTGGCGCCGGTGCTGGTGTTCCTCAATGACCACAAGGCCGAGACCCTCGACCGGGCGGTGCATGCGGTGCAGGAGTTTGCCAAGGAGAACAACAGGGACGGCCTGGAATTCATCCTCGCCGCCGGTAACGCCGGGATCGAAGCGGCCACCAACGAGGTGATCAAGGAATCCGAGCTGACCATCCTGATCCTGGTGTACCTGTGCGTCGCGACCATGTGCATGATCACCTTCCGCTCCTGGGCGGCGACCCTGTGCATCGTGCTGCCGCTGGTGCTGACTTCGGTGCTGGGTAACGCGCTGATGGCGTTCATGGGCATTGGCGTCAAGGTCGCCACCTTGCCCGTGGTGGCGCTGGGCGTCGGGATCGGCGTGGACTACGGCATCTACATCTACAGTCGCCTGGAAAGCTTCCTGCGTGCGGGCCTGCCGTTGCAAGAGGCGTACTACCAGACGCTCAAGTCCACCGGTAAAGCCGTGCTGTTCACCGGCCTGTGCCTGGCGATCGGCGTGTGCACCTGGATCTTCTCGGCGATCAAGTTCCAGGCCGACATGGGCCTGATGCTGACCTTCATGTTGCTGTGGAACATGTTCGGTGCATTGTGGCTGCTGCCGGCACTGGCGCGGTTCCTGATCAAACCCGAGAAATTGGCGGGGCAGAAGGGCAACTCACTCTTCGCCCATTGATCGATTAGACCAATGCCGCAAGGCACGGCGGGGGAATTGACCTATCATGTGTCTTTTCCCCCGCAGTGACTTCACATCATGACCGACGCAACACCAAACCTGAGCAGCGCCCTGAACGACAGCGACATGCTGATCATCAACGGGCTGCACGCCTTCGAGTTCATCTTTGACCAGCATTTGCTGATCGAGAGCATGGACGGTCGGGACCTCAAGCGTTGGAAGTTCAGCCCCGAACAACTGGCCGCCGCCACCTTCGATGAAAGCCTGCAAAGCTGGTTGCTGATCAATGAAGAGGGTGAGCACCGCCTGGTTTGTTTGAGCGCGTTCACCGGCAACAATAACGACGAGGACGAAGCCGATGCTGATGCGTAAATTCTGGCCCCTGCTGATGGCGGGCAGTGTTGGCGCAATGTCGGTGCAGGCCGCACCGGCCGAGACCTATGAACTGTTGGTCGGCAGCTATACCGCCGGCACCAGCGAAGGCATCTACCGCCTGCAATTCGACAGCCGTACGGGCAAGTTCCAGGGCCAGCCGGTACTGGCGGCCAAGGCTGCCAACCCGTCGTGGCTGACCGTTTCCAAGGACCAGAAACATTTGTTTGTGGTCAATGAGAACGGCCCGGGTCAGAACGATCCGGTCGGTCGTGTGAGCAGTTACCGCATCGACCCACAAAGTCATCAACTGACCCTGATCAATCAGGTGCAGAGCCTGGGCAACGAGCCGACTCATTCCAGCGTGGCTGCTGACGGGCGTTATCTGTTCGTCGCCAACTATTCGGTATTGGAAGATCCGGGCGGCAGCCTGGCGATCCTGCCCGTGGACGCCGCCGGCAAGCTGTCGGCACCCGTGCAGTTGAGCGGGCACCCGGCCAGCCGTGTGAACCCTGAGCGCCAGGCCTCCAACCATGTGCATTCGGTGGTGTCGTCGCCGGATGGCAAGTACGTGTTTGTGCAGGACCTGGGAGCAGACAAGGTGTTTGCCTATCGTTACGACCCCAAGGCCAATCATGAACTGCCGTTGACTCCGGCCGAGCCCGCCTCGGTGCAGTTGCCGCCGGGCAGCGGTCCACGTCATCTGCTGTTCAGCGCCGATGGCAAGCATGCGTGGCTGACCACCGAGATGAGTGCCCAGGTCGCGGTGTTCGACTACCAGGATGGCAAGCTCAGCCAGACTCAGCTGGTGGACTTCGCTGCCGGGCAACCGGCTGCGGACAAGGCCGGTGCGGCATTGCATGCGTCCGCTGATGGCAAGTTCCTGTACGTGAGCAACCGTGGCACCGCCAATCAGTTGCTGGTGTTCGGCATTGACCCGGCGACCGCACACCTCACGGAACTGCAACGCCGTTCCGTCGAAGGCGATCATCCGCGCGAGTTCAGCCTGGACCCGAGCGGCAAGTTTCTGCTGATCGCCAACCAGAAAAGCAATGAAATTGTGGTGGTCGAGCGTGACCCCAAGACCGGCCTGCTGGGTAAAACCGTGCAGAAATTGCCGATAGATGCGCCCAGCGACCTCAAGTTCCTGGTGCGTCAATAAGCCACAGGCCCCGCACTGCGGGGCCTGAGCATTTCTATTAATTCGAGTGATAACGGCTACTGTTTCAAAGCATTTCTAAGGTTCAACCCTCGGGCGTAAGTTGGGTTCCAAGGCCTTCCCGGCCACTCAAACCAAACGAACACAAGGGTAACCGACATGAACTTGAACCTCTTCTCCATCATCGCCGCTTCCGCCGTTTCCGCAACTGTGGCCCTGCCAGCGGCCGCCAGCGTGGAACTCACCGGCAAGAAATCCAGCACCAGCGCCTACACCCAGAAATACCTGCAACAGAGCGCCAACTTCTATGCCGCACTGGATCACAAGGCTCAGCACTGAATTCAAGATCATCTGAATCTAATGTGGGAGCTGGCTTGCCTGCGCCGCAGACACCTCGGTGAATCGGTTGTACCGAGTTGATGCTATCGCAGGCAAGCCAGCTCCCACAGTCGATCGTGTTGCTCTCAGGGTTTTGCCATCACTGCGACAAAGAGCGGTGAATCCAGAAACCGCTGTAGCCATACCTGCAACCGTTTATACGATGTACCGGCAAACCACACTCGATCCACATGGGCAAACTGACGCACAAACGGCGCCAGTGCAGCATCCGCCAGGGTCAGGTGGTCTGCCAGCAGGTAATCCCGCTCGGCCAATAACCCCTCCAGCTTGTGCAAAAACACCTCGCCCTCGGCCCGATAGTGCTCCATTGACTGCTCCGGGTAGCGTTCGGCGTACTTGTAGCGGTTCAAGTGTTGCTTGAAGACCTGGTCATTCTCGGCAATCAACGCCAGCACCGCCGGGTCGCCGCCGAGCAGCCAATCCTGCGGATCGTTCTGCGCCAGCGCCCACTGCATGATTTCCAGGCTCTCTTCAATCACGCGGTCATCAACGCTCAACACTGGCACCGTGCCCTTGGGCGACAGCGCCAGCATCTCGGCCGGCTTGGCCTTCAGGCTGACCTCGACGATACGCACCGCCACGCCTGAGTAGCGCAACGCCAACCGCGCACGCATCGCGTACGGGCAGCGTCGGAACGAGTACAGCAGCACCTCGCTCACTTGACCTCCAGGGTGCTCAAGCCATTGCCCTGACGCTTGACCTGGATCTGCACCGGGATGCGCTCGTGCATTTCCTGCACGTGGGAGATCACTGCCACCTTACGCCCCTGGGCTTGCAAGCCGTCCAGCGCATCCATTGCCAATTGCAGGGATTCGGGGTCGAGGCTGCCAAAACCTTCGTCGATAAACAGCGATTCGATCCTCAACGTGCTCGACGCCATCGACGCCAGGCCCAACGCCAGCGCCAACGACACCAGGAAAGTCTCGCCACCGGACAGCGAATGCACCGAGCGCAGTTCATCGCCCATTTCGGTGTCCAGTACCAACAGGCCGAGCATGCTGCCACCGCGCTTGAGGCGGTAGCGGCGCACCAGTTGGCGCAGTTGCACGTTGGCGTGGTGCACCAGCAGGTCGAGGTTGTAGGCCTGGGCGATCTTGCGGAATTTGTCGCCGTTGGCCGAGCCGATCAACGCTTCCAGACGGGCCCAGCGCTGCCATTCTTCATAGGCTTTGGCGGTGGTGAGCGCGAGGCTGTGATTGGCATCTTGGCGGCGCTGGTCTTCGGACTGGCGCGCACGCAGTTCGGCGAGGTGTTTTTCGCCGTCGGCCAATTGTTGGTTGAGCGCTACCAGGGTGCTGTCCAGTTGCTCGGCATCAAGGTTGCCGTTGTGCAAGGCCAGGTGATCGGCCAGGCGCTGCTCGCGCTCTTGCAGCAGCACCTTGGCTTGTTCGACGGCTTTTTCACTGTGCTGCACCTGCTGGCGCAGCGCACTGACCTGCGCCTCGTCGAAGGCCAGCAGGCGTGCGAGGCCGCTGTCATCCAGCTCGGGATGCAGGGCGCGCCATTCGCTGATGCGGCTGTCGAGCGTGTGCTGTTCGGTCAGCAGTGCCTGCTGGCGTTCCTGCTGGGCCTTGAGGTCGGCAGCCAACTGGATCAAGGCGTTGTGCAACTCGTGCAGTTGCGTGTTGGCGTCGGCTTCGCTTTGGCGTGACTGGGTCACGGCCTGTTCCAACTGCTGTTGCCAGTGTTCGGCGCTCGGATGCTCGCCCAACAAGGTGCTGAGCGTGTGCTGTGCGGCCTGATGCTGTGCGGTCACGTCGCGCAGTTGTTGCAGCAGTGCGTCGAGCTGTTGCTGGCGATGTTGCTGGTGGGTCTGTTCTTTCTCGATGGCGTGCTGGCGTTCTTGTTGTTCGGCCAGTTCATCTTTTTGCTGGCCCAACTGTTCAAGGCGCTGGCTGACCTGCTGGTCCAACTGCATGAAGGTCGCCGCCGGTTCGCTGCGCAAGCCTTCCAGTGTCTCGGTGGGCAACAGGCTGGCGAACCCATTGAGTTCTTCGTCGAGGCGTTCGCGGTCACTGGACAGTTCGCGCTGCTGGTCCACCAGCAATTGGCGGGCTTGCTGGCTGGCGTCCTGGGCGGCTTGCAGTTGTTGCTGCAAGCGCCCGGCATTTTGTTGCAGGTTGAGCAGGGCGCCTTGGCGTTGTTCGTCCTGGCTGATGCTTTGTGTCAGTTGGCTGAGCTGCTGGGCCAGCCATGCGCTGCGCTTGGCCGCGTCCTGATTGAACAGCAGGGCTGACAGCGGGTGTGCGTCCAGGCTGGGCGCCAGGGCGCTTTGTTGCGCAGCGAGTTGTTCCTGCTGTTGCAGGAACTCCTTTTGCTGGGCGATCAGGCCGCCCACTTCACCCCGCAGTTCGGTGAGTTTTTCCTTGAGGGTGTCGACGGCTTTTTGCGCCGTGGCCTCTTCATTCTCGTCATGCCGACCGAGACTTTGCAGCAGCGCTTCGGGCTGGTGATACGGGTGTTCGTGGCTGCCGCACACCGGGCACGGTTGATCGTCCTGCAACTGCTCGCGCAGTTCCTCGACGCTGGCACTGCGCGCCAGGCGTTGGCGTTCCAGCAGCTGTTTGGTCACCGTCAGCGTCTGCTCGGCTACCGTCAACTCGGCCTTGGTTTGCAGGCCGGTCTGGTTCAGCTGTTCGCGTTGCTGCTGGGCGTCGGCAAGCTTTTGTGTCAGCGCGCCGGACTGTTGATCCAGTTGCTGCTGGCTGTCCCACAGGCGCGTGAGGTCTTCGAAGGCACGCTGTTGCTTGCGATTGTCTTGCAGCAGGCTGGCGAGCAGCTGGATTTGCTCGGCCACGGCGTGGGGTTCGGCGCCGGCCTCTTGGTACAACAGGTCCAGGGCTTCGCGTTGCTGGGTGAACCGTTCGGCGGCGGCAGTGGCGCGCTGTTCCAACTGCGGCAGTTCGGCCTGGCCCTTGTTCAGGCGATTGCCGATCAGCATCAACTGTTGCAGGCGCTCACGGTAAACGGTCCAGGCATCGCCCAGCGGCGCGAGTGCGGCGCTGCGCTCCAGCCCGGCGGCGAGGCGTTGCAGGCGCTCAGTGACGGCGGCCTGCTTTTCCTGCAAGGCTTTGAGCAGGTTCTGGCCTTCGGTGCAGGCGCTTTGCTGTTGCTGTTTGTCGTCGTTGCGCTTGGCCAGGTCTTTGGCCAGGTGAGCGAGGGTGTTCTGTTCGGCGAAGGCCTGTTGCAGCAGCGGCCCTGCGTCGACTTGCTGTTTGACCGCGTCGGCCAATGCGGCCTGGGCGGCGGCTTGTTGCTGCTGGGCCTGGGCCTGCCGGGTAAGCAGCTCGGTCTGTTGGGTGTTGGACGCCTGAATCTGCGCGGCCAAAGGCGTCAGCATGCCGAGCAGCTCGGCTTGGCGTGTGAACTGGTGGCGCTGCGGTGCCAATTGTTCGAGGCGGCTCAGGTCCTGGCGTTGTTGGCCCTGGTTATCCCAGTCCGCTTGCGCGCGCTGGAGCTGTTCGGTGGCGTCGAGTTGGCGTTGTTGCCATTCACGCAGCTCCTTGAGCCAGGTGTGCTGCAACTCCAGCTGCTTGAGCTGGGCCTGCTGGACCTTGAGCTGTTGCTGGGCCTGGATGAACTGCTCGTCCAGCTCGGCGCGGGCTTCAGGGGCCAGGGGCACCACGCCGGTGGCCTGGTCTTGCAAGTGTTTGTGGGCGTCCTTGGCCTCCTTGGCCTTGTCGAACGCACGGCGGCCGAGGCGGGTGTACAGCGCGGTGTCGGTAAGTTTCTCCAGCAGCTCGCTACGCTCGTTGTCGTTGGCCTTGAGGAACGCACTGAATTCGCTCTGGGCCAGCAATACGGCGCGGGTGAACTGTTCGAAGTTCAGGCCCAGGGCCAGTTCCAACTGGGTCTTGTATTCGGTTTTCTGGCTGGCCAGCAGTTGTTCGCTGTCCAGGTCGATCAGGCTCTGGCGGCTGTTCTGCAATTTGCCGCTGGCCTTGTCGCGGGCGCGGTTGGCTTCCCAGCGCGCACGGTAGCGACGGCCACTGACGCCGACAAAATCCACCTCGGCATAGCCGCCACCCGTGCCACGGCGCAGCAAGGTGCGCGGATCGCCGATGGAAATGTCGCTGTCGGCATCGGGCATCTTGGCCTGGCCGGTGTCGCCCAGCCGGGGCACTGCGCCGAACAGCGCCAGGCACAGTGCGTCGAGCAGGGTGCTTTTACCGGCGCCGGTGGGGCCGGTGATTGCAAACAACCCGGCGCTGGCCAGGGGTTCGGCGGTGAAGTCGATTTCAAACGGGCCGGCCAGGGAGGCCAGGTTTTTCAGGCGGATGGCGAGGATCTTCATGGCTGTTCATCCTCCTGTTGCACGTCCTGGAGCAGCACGGCGAAATCCTTCAAGGTCTGTTCATCCACTTCGCTGCCATAGCTGTCCTGCCAGGCGCGGCTGAACAGTTCCTGGGGGGTGAGCTGGTCGAGTTCTATCAGCCGCGCTTCGCCTTCCTCCTCCCGTGGGCCGGTGCCTGCGTACTCGGCGGCGATACGCACCAGGCGCACGGCCTTGCCTTGCAGAGCGGCTTCGATCTGCTGGCGCAGGTCGGGTTGGGGTTCGTCGAGGCGCACGCGCACTTCCAGCCAGGGGTGGTGCTGGGTTTCGGCGAGCAGGTCGACGTCGGGCAACTCGCTCAAGGCCGCGAGAATGTCGGCCAGGGGCGCGGCTTCCAGGCGTTGCAGGTTGACCGACCGCGGAATCAGCAACGGTTCGACGCTGACCAGTCGCTCGCCTTGGAACAACACGTCGAGAATCTGGTGCTTGTAGCCAATTTCGGAAAACGACAGTGGGATCGGCGAGCCGCTGTAGCGAATACGCTCTTCACCATTGACCTTTTGCGGCTTGTGCAAATGGCCGAGGGCAACATAAGCGACGCTTCTATCAAACAGCTTGGCCGGCAGCGCCTCGGCATTGCCGATGATCAAGCTGCGTTCGGAGTCTTCCGATACCGAGCCCCCAGCCATGTGCGCGTGGCTGATGGCAACCAGCGCCTGGCCTTTTTTACGCTTGGCGTTGGCAGCAGCGATGAGCGCCTCATGCACCTGGCCGATACCGCGCAGGTAATCGTCACCCAGGTGCGCGCCCGTGACTTCCGCGGGGCGCAAAAACGGCAACGCCAGGCACCAGCCGACAATCTTGCCTTTGGCATTCGGCAGGGGGATCAGCAGGCGTTCGGCATCCAGTTGGCCGTCATCCAGCCACAGCACGCGACCCAGGGCGTGGGTGCGCAAGCGGCGCATCAACGGCGCGGGCAGCTCGATACGCGAACCGGAGTCATGGTTGCCGGCGATCATCACGATGGTGAGGTCGGGGTTTTGTTCGTGGGCACTGATGATGAAATCGTACAGCTGCTCCTGGGCTTTGAGCGGCGGGTTGACCGTGTCGAAGATGTCGCCGGCGATCAACAGCACATCCGGGCGCTGGGCCTTTAATTGCTCGAGCAGCCATTTGAGGAAGCAGGCGTGCTCGAAGTCGCGCTCCTGGCCGTGCAGGTTTTGCCCAAGGTGCCAGTCGGAGGTGTGGAACAGACGCAAGGCAAACTCCCTGGAGAAGATGAAAAGGAGGGGAGTTTACCTGTAAAAGCGCGCACGGTGCCGGTGGCTAGCCAAGATCCAATGTGGGAGGTGCTGGGGAGCGAGTGTTCGGCTGGAGATCGCCCAGGCACTGCCAATCCTCTGTGGGAGCTGTCGAGCTTTAGCGAGGCTGCGAAGGCGGTGGCACTGTTGGTAGAGGAGTTGGCTGAACTACTGCTTTCGCGGGCAAGCCCGCTCCCACAGGTGATTGGTGTTGCTGGGCTGTCAGTGCTTGGCTGGAGATCGCCCAGGCACTGCCAATCCCCTGTGGGAGCTGTCGAGCTTTAGCGAGGCTGCGAAGGCGGCGGCACTGCTGGTGGAGATGTTGGCTGAACCACCGCTTTCGCGGGCAAGCCCGCTCCCACAGGTGATTGGTGTTGCTGGGCTGTCAGTGCTTGGCTGGAGATCGTCCAGGCACTGCCCATCCCCTGTGGGAGCTGTCGAGCTTTAGCGAGGCTGCGAAGGCGGCGGGACTGTTGGTGGAGGGGTTGCCCTCAGCCATAGAATCTCCCAGAGGTTGATTGTGTGGTCTCAGGCCGGCCCTGGTTATTTGGGGTAGAGCGGCGGCAAGCTGGTGGTGTCCGTCGCAGGGTCCAGCTCGCGTTCGGCCATGGGGATGGCCTTGACCGCGCGCCACAGTTCTTCGCCCAGCCAGTATTGGCCGCTTTCGCTGTAGAGCGCGCCGTTGAGGCCGTCGAGGGCGTCGGACAGTGGTACAAACCGGGCGGCCATCTCGGCCAGGGTTTCCGGTTGCTGGCGCGCCCAGGCGTCGAGGGCCTGGCGGGTGGCCTGGGGGTCGTTGGCCTGGGTGGCGCGCTTGAGGTCGTCAAGTAGCGTACGTGGGCTCGGGCCGGTTTGCGCGGCGCGCAGCACGGCGGGCTGGCGACGTGCACGCCACCACAGGCCAAAGCCGAGCAGGGTGGTGCAGGCCAGGATCAGCGTACTCAGTTGCCACAGCCACAAGCGACTGTCGTCCGGTGCGGTGATAATGGTCGGCGTGGCGGGGGTGTCCACCACCAGGCTTGGGTTATTGGCCACTTGCAGGGTGCGCGCCGGCAGGCTGGTATGTTCAAGGTGGTCTTCGTGGGTGTTCCACCACACCACGTCTACCGCCGGCAGTTCCAACGGGCCGACGCGGTTGGGCACCAGGGCCTCGCGGTCTTCGCGGCTGCCGATCAGGCCGCGGTCGCTGGTCTGGTTGCCGAGCACCGGTTGGTCCGGGTAACGGCGCAGGCCGTTGATGTCGGTGCTGGGCAGCGCCGGCAGTTGCGCGCTGGAGAGGCCTTCGGCCTTGACGATGAGACTGCGGGTCAGGGAATCGCCAACCTGCACATGCTCAGGCTCGGGGTTCCAGCTCTCGCTCAGGGTCAGGCTGCGCGCGGGCAGCCAGGGCGCGTCGGCGGGGTAGAGTTCGGGCTTGGGCTTGACCGTCAATGGCAGCGGCGCCGAGCTGACATGGATCAGCTTGCCGGGCTTGGTGCCTTGCAGGGTGTTTTCCTGGGGCGGGCGCGACTCCACCAGCGTCGCACTGAAGGTCTGCGCCGGAATGTCCAGCGTGCCACTGTGCTGTGGGTAGATCGCGTAGCGGGTTTCGATCACGCCGTGGCGGATGCTGTTGATGACCTTTTCGTAGGTGCGCGACTCGCCCAGTTGCTCGACGCGGGCGTCGGCGATTTGCAATGGCGTGAGGCTGCTGTCGTCATACAGCGACACCGAGTGGTACACCCGCACCGTCAACAGCGCCTGGGCCTGGACGTACACCGTGGTTTGGTCGAGGTTGGCTTCGACGAACACCGGTGCCAGCTCGGCGCTGGTGTTCTGGCTGGCGGTCTCCACCACTTGCAGGCTGATGGGTTGGGTCGAGTATTCGCCCACTTGCAGCGGCGGGATGATCACCGTGCCGTTTTCCTTGGGCAGCAGGGTGATGATCCAGCGCGTGGTCGCGTGGTTGTCGCCGCCGAGGGTGGTGAGTTGGTTGAGCTGGCGCGTGCCGCTGACTTCGAACTGTGCCTCCAGCGGCGACAGGTCGGGCTTGCCGAACTGGGTGACGTCGCTCGATTCCACCGTCAGCTCGACCGTTTCCCCGGAGTTGAGGCGGCTGCGGTCGACGCTGGCGACCAGGTTCGCCGCCTGGGCGTGGCCTGCCGATAACGTGAGCAGAAGCAGTAGGGTGGTGCGGCGGCTCATCGAGTCTTGTCCTGATGTTGTTGCTGTTCGTACCAGAATTTGCGGCGCAGCAGTTCACCGGGGTTGTCCGGGATCTCCCGCAGCCATTGTTCCAGGGCCTGGCGGTGTTCACCGTCAAGGCTGGCGTCGTTGGGGCGCAGCGGCGGGGTGGTGGTTTGTTCATCCCCCAGTTCGCTGCCCGGCACTTCGTTGCCGCCGGTGGGGGGTGTGGCCCCGGCCTGGGTCTCGCCGGTGCCGGCCTCGCCCTGGCCCTGGGACGTCTGCTCGTCACCTGTGGCATTTTGCCCGCTGGCACCCGGCTGCGCAGTTTGGCCGGGTTGGCGGGTTTCGTCATCCTGGTTTTCTGCCGGTTTCTCCGGCTCGGGCTCGGCCTGTTCCTGCATCAAGGCTTCCACCAGGGCTTTGTTTTTCAACGCCGGTTGCAGGTCGGGCTGGGCTTCCAGCGCCTGTTCATAGGCATCGATGGCGGCTTCCAGTGCGCCGGACTTGGCCAGGGCATTACCACGATTGTAGTGGGAGTAGGCGTCATTGCCTTCGGCGAAACGCTTGATGGCCTCGGCGTAGTTGCCCGCTTCATACAGCGCCACACCCTGCCATTGCGAGTCCTGGAAGTGCTCGGCGGCTTCGGCCGGACGCTTTTTCTTCAGCAGGTATTGGCCTTGCTGGTCGGGGCGCAGCCACAGGTCCTGTAATTCAAAGGCATAGCTGGGCTGGGGCGCGGTCAACAGCAGCAACGGCAGGCAGAACAGCCAGCCGCGGCGCCCGGCGCAGGCCGCCAGCAGCAACAGCGGCAGGAGCAGCCAGTAACCCTGGTCGGCCCAGGTGTCGAGGTGCAGGCGCTGGCCGTCGTCGCGCAGGGCCTGGGGCGGGTCGAGCACGCCGAGTTGGCGCAGGTCCTTGTCATCCAGGCGCGCGGCACGGTAGCGGCCGCCCATCTCACTGGCAAAGGCCTTGAGTGTGGGGCTGTCGAGACGTGGTACCAGAATCGCGCCTTGTTCGTCCTTGAGAAACTCGCCGCTTTCCTGGGTCACGGGCGTGCCTTCACGGCTGCCGATGCCGAGGATCGACAGGCTCGGGGTCTGGGCACCTTGCAGCAGCAGGCGAATGCCCTGGCGTTCCTGTTTGGACAGCGACGAGCCGATAAACAGCAGGCGTCCCTGGCCCAGCCCGCCTTGTTTGAGCAGGAACAGGGCTTTCTCGACCGCCAGGTCGGCGCGGTGGCCGGGCTCGGGCATGATCGAGGGGCGCAGCGCTTCCAGCAGGTTGCGGCTGGTGGCGAGGTCGTCCGACAGCGGCACCAGGGTGTGGGCGCTGCCGGCGTAGACGACGATGGCGGTCTGTGCGTCGGTGCGTGCCTGCAACAAATCGTAGAGCTTGCGCCGTGCCTGCTCCAGGCGGTTGGGCGGGCTGTCGGTGGCGAGCATTTCCGGAGTGAGTTCCAGCAATACCACCAACGGGTCGGATGGCTTCTGGCTGGACTGTTCAACCCGCTGCCAACTCGGGCCCAGTAACGCCAGCACGGCCAGCAGCCAGGCGATGCCGAGCACCACCCACGGCGCTTTGCTTTCGCGGCCGTTGCCGCCGCTGAGCAACACGGCATGGAAGGCCGGCGGCAAGATCATCTGCCAGCGCCCCGCGCGTTTTTGCCGGTGCCACAGTTGCCACAGCAGCCAGCCGAGCAACGGCAGCAGCAACAGCCACCAGGGGCGGAACCAGTGCGGCCACAGGTCGATCATCGACGCCTCCGTAAACGCAGGCGTTTGAGGCGTTGGCGCCATTCAGGGTGTTGTTGCAGGAAGCGGCCCTTGCTCGACAGTTTGTCGAACAGCCGTTGCAGCGCGTTGTTCGGCCAGCGTTCCTGGATCACCAGCAGCATGCTCAGCACCAGGGCCAGGCCGAGGGGCGCGCTGTACAGCGCCAGGGCCGGGCGGGCCTGGGTCGGTTGCTGTTCGACGGGTTCGAGTTTGTCGAGGGTCTGCTTGATGGCTTGCAGCTCTTCGCCATCGCGCGCGCGGAAATACTGGCCACCCGTGGCCTCGGCAATCGCTTTGAGCGCGGGCTCGTCAAGGTCCAGGCTCGGGTTGACGCCAAGGATACCCAGGGAACCGGTCTGCTCAGGGTCGGCACCGATGCCGATCGGGTAGATTTTCACCCCTTCTTCGGCGGCCAGGCGCGCGGCGGTCAGTGGGTCGATCTGCCCGGCGTTGTTGGCGCCGTCGGTGACCAGGATCAGCACGCGGCTTTGCGCCGGGCGTTGGCGCAGGCGCTTGAGGGCCAGGCCGATGGCGTCGCCAATCGCGGTGTTCTTGCCGGCGATGCCGATGCGTGCTTCATCCAGCCAGGTGCGTACGGTGCGGCGGTCGAAGGTCAGCGGCGCTTGCAGGTAGGCTTGGCTGCCGAACAGGATCAGGCCGACACGGTCGCCTTCGCGCGCCTCGAGGAAATCGCCGAGCAGGTGCTTGACCAGGCTCAGGCGACTGATGTCGTCGTCCTGCCAGTGCATGTCGGGGAAATCCATGGAGCCGGACACGTCTACCGCCACCAGCAAGTCACGGCCACTGGCGGCAATCGGCAGCGGTTCGCCGAGCCATTCCGGGCGCGCGGCGGCACTGAGCAGCAACAGCCACAGGAAAACGAATGGTGCTTGCTGGCGCCAGCCCGGCAGGTTTGAGCGGGCGCGGCGGCGGGCGAGGCTTTCGAGGTCGTTGAGGTAGCTGACCTTCAAGGCCGGCTCACCGCTGTCGGCGACCGGCAGCACCAGGCGCATCAGCCAGGGTAATGGCAACAGGGCGAAGATCCACGGCCAGGCGAACTCAAACATGTTTGCGAATCCAGGTGTCGACGGCTTGGGTCAGGCCGGCGATGGCCTTGTCGTCGAGTTTGCATTCGGGCTTGTAGGCGCCTTCCACCAGCACCATCCAGCGCGTCAGGCCGGCGGCGGGGCAGCGGTTGTCGAGGAATGCCAGCCATTTGCGGCCGTTGAGGGTGTGGCTCTGGCTGTAGGGGTAGTCGTTGCGGCACAGGCGCTTGAGCAGACCGTTGAGTTGTTGCAGCCAGGCGCCGGCAGGGGCGCCGTCGTAGGGCTTGGGCATCAGCGCGAGTTCCGCCAGGGCGGCGATGCGCAGTGGGTCCAGTGGTTGTTCGGCGCGGGCCACCGGGCGTCGTGTCGGCAGGAAGCGGCGCAGTGACCACAGGCCCCAGCCGAGCAACGGGATGAGCAGCAGCAACAGCCACCAGCCCGGTGCCGGCGGCCAGAAACCGATGGCCGGAGGGGCGATCAGCGGTTGCAGTTGGTCAAGGCTGCTCATTGTTTTTTAACCGGGCGTTGCGGGTTGAGGTATTCGCGCAGTTGCTCGACCATTTCGCTCTGGGTGCTCAACGGCATCAGCAGCACCCGCAGTTTTTGCGCGAGCAGTTCCCAGCGTGCAATGCGCGCTTCGGCCTGGGCCTTGTAGGCCTGGCGCAGGTCGTAGTTGAGCGTGTCGAGTTCCAGCAGCGCGCCGCGTTGGGCGAAACGCAGCAGCCCGGCGGCGGGCAGGGCGTGGTCGAGCGGGTCGGAAATCGGCAGTAGCAGCAGGTCGCAATGGCGCGCCAAAAGGCTCAGCTGTTGCTCGGCGCCTTCGGTCAGGGCGCGCTCATCGCAGATCACGATCACCAGGCTGCCCGGGCGCAGTACTTCGCGGCCACGACGCAGGGCCATGCCGAGGGCGTCGGCTTCCGGGTGGCTTTCGGTGTTCAGGCTCTGGTTGACCCGCACCAGGCGGTTGAGCAGTTGCAGCAGGCTTTGCTTGCTGCGCCGCGGTTTGATTTCGTAGTGCTCGTTGTCACCGAATACCAACCCGCCGACACGGTCGTTGTGGCCCAGCGCCGCCCAGCCGATCAGGCTCGCCGCCTGGGCCGCGAGCACCGACTTGAACATCTGCCCCGAACCGAAAAACAGCCGGCAGCTTTGCTCGACCATGATGAAGATCGGACGTTCGCGTTCTTCATGGAACAGCTTGGTGTGCGGCTCCTGGGTGCGTGCAGTCACGCGCCAGTCGATGGTGCGTACGTCATCGCCGGCCTGGTACACGCGCACCTGGTCGAAGTCGACACCGCGCCCGCGCAACTTGGAGTGATGCAGGCCGATCAGCGGGCTGCGCTGGCTCGGCGTGGAAAACAGCTGCACTTCGCGCACGCGATGGCGCATCTCGATCAATTCGCTGAGGGTGACGCGGATGCCATCGCCTGCGTTCATGGGGCTCAAGCGACGGCAACGACGTCGAGAATGCGTTGCACCACGCGGTCCTGGTCAATGCCGGCGGCTTCGGCTTCGAACGACAGAATGATGCGATGGCGCAGCACGTCGAACAGCACCGCCTGAATATCCTCCGGGCTGACAAAGTCGCGACCGGCCAGCCACGCATGGGCGCGGGCGCAGCGGTCGAGGGCAATTGAGCCCCGCGGGCTGGCGCCGTAGGCGATCCACTCGGCCATCTCCGGGTCGAACTTGGCCGGGGTGCGCGTGGCCATGACCAGTTGCACCAGGTATTCCTCCACCGCATCGGCCATGTACAGGCCGAGGATTTCCTTGCGGGCGGCGAAGATGGCTTGCTGGCTGACACGACGCTCGGGTTTGGTTTCGCCATTGAGCGCTTCGCCACGGGCCTGTTGCAGGATGCGCCGTTCCACGGTGGCGTCCGGGAAACCGATTTTCACATGCATCAGGAAGCGGTCGAGCTGGGCTTCGGGCAATGGGTAGGTGCCTTCCTGCTCGATGGGGTTTTGCGTGGCCATCACCAGGAACAGTGGCGACAGTTCGTAGGTGCTGCGCCCGACGCTGACCTGGCGCTCGGCCATGGCCTCAAGCAAGGCCGATTGCACCTTGGCCGGGGCCCGGTTGATTTCGTCCGCCAGCACCAGGTTGTGGAAGATCGGGCCTTGCTGGAACACGAAGCTGCCGGTTTCCGGGCGATAGATCTCGGTGCCGGTGATGTCGGCGGGCAACAGGTCGGGGGTGAACTGGATGCGATGGAACTGCGCCTCGATGCCTTCGGCCAACTCTTTGATGGCCTTGGTCTTGGCCAGCCCCGGCGCGCCTTCGACCAGCATGTGGCCGTCGGCGAGCAGGGCGATCAACAGACGATCGATGAGTTTTTCCTGGCCGAGAATCTGCGTAGAAAGAAAGGTTCGCAGCGCGAGCAGCGCTTCACGATGTTCCATCGATGACGGTTCCTGGAGAGGTGCGCCCTGGGCGTCATGACACGAGCGCCGGGCTGGGGCGTCTACTTTAATGCATCGAGGGGTGTGGCGACTAACGGCGTGACGGGTATTTTTGGCAAATCTTGTAGGATTTTTGTGTTGAAACACTGTGAATGTGGGAACGGGCTTGCTCGCGAATGCGGTGGACCAGACAACACATCTGCAATTGACAGACCGCATTCGCGAGCAAGCCCGCTCCCACACAAGCTTCAACCTCATGTGACTCTGGGTGGACTTAGATTCGGATGAAGGTGCCGGTGCCTTTGAGGATGTTTTGCAGGGTTTCTTCGACTTCGGCCAGGTCCGCTGCGGCGGTGGCGTGGGTGATCTGCAATTGATCCTTGCCGCCCAGCGCGTCGGCATCGCCTGCTGCCAGTTCTACCAGCAGCGTGGTGTCGCCCAGGGTGACTTTAAGCCCGTCGAGCGTCGATGGCTCGTAGTCCCAGGTCAGCTCCACTTCGTCTTCATCCGGGTAGCGGGTGAGCATGAACATCTCGCCGTTCTTGCCGTGGCAGCAGAGCATGGCCATGTTGTCTTCTTCGTCGTCGCACGGGGTGACCATCAGGGCGTCGGTTTTAAGTTGCAGCATGGGGAATCCTGTCAGGGCTAGGGCGCAATGCCGGCGATTGTGCCATTGCGGCGAATTTTGTGCTGCATTCTATGTCTGGCCCAGTGCATGACCTTGCGGGCCGAATCGGTCATTTCTGGCACTCGCAGGCGTGATAATAGCCGATTTTTTCGCCGCGAATTCCGGGTTGCCCAAGTTGCAACCCGCAGCCTGCTTACCGATGACCGAATATGTCGCAGCATCGCAAGCAGCTGTCTTCCTACACTCGTTAAGCTGCGCAACGGATGTGCACCTGCCAGGCGCCTGACCTGCCCGTCGTACCGTCACCCGGCAAGGTGTGTATCTTGTGAAAGTTGTATGTGACCCGGTGGTCTTGTCCAGCTTCACCCACCTGTCACGCCGAATTCGCTATGGTTAACCTGCGAACGGCGCTGACGGTCTCCCCGCAAGGGGACAACACGCGACGCTTTCATCAATAACAAGCCCAAGCGGAGTACCACAGATGGCGTTCTTCACCGCAGCCAGCAAGGCCGACTTCCAGCATCAACTGCAAGCGGCACTGGCGCAGCACATCAGTGAACAGGCACTGCCACAAGTGGCGCTGTTCGCTGAACAATTCTTCGGCATCATTTCCCTGGATGAACTGACCCAACGTCGCCTTTCCGACCTGGCCGGCTGCACCCTCTCTGCGTGGCGCCTGCTTGAGCGCTTTGACCACACCCAACCGCAAGTGCGTGTGTACAACCCCGATTACGAACGTCATGGCTGGCAATCGACCCACACTGCGGTCGAAGTGCTGCACCATGACCTGCCGTTTCTGGTGGACTCGGTCCGTACCGAGCTGAACCGCCGCGGCTACAGCATCCACACCCTGCAAACCACCGTGCTCAGCGTGCGCCGTGGCGCCAAGGGCGAGTTGCTGGAAATCCTGCCAAAAGGCACCCAGGGCGAAGGCATCCAGCAAGAATCGCTGATGTACCTGGAAATCGACCGTTGCGCCAATACCGCCGAACTGAGCGTGCTGAGCAAAGAGCTTGAGCAGGTGCTGGGCGAAGTGCGCGTGGCCGTGGCCGATTTCGAGCCGATGAAAGCCAAGGTCCAGGACCTGCTGGCCGGTATCGACGCGAGCCAGTTCGCCATCGACGGCGAAGAAAAGGCCGAGATCAAGAACTTCCTGGAATGGCTGGTGGGCAACCACTTCACCTTCCTCGGCTATGAAGAGTTCGTGGTACGTGACGAGGCGGACGGCGGTCATATCGAATATGACGCCGATTCCTTCCTCGGTCTGACCAAGTTGCTGCGTGCCGGCCTCACCGCCGACGACCTGCGCATCGAAGACTACGCGGTGAACTACCTGCGCGAACCGACGGTACTGTCGTTCGCCAAGGCGGCCCACCCAAGCCGTGTGCACCGTCCGGCCTACCCGGACTATGTGTCGATCCGTGAGATCAGCGCCGACGGCAAGGTCATCAAGGAACACCGCTTCATGGGCCTCTACACCTCTTCGGTGTACGGCGAAAGCGTGCGCGTCATCCCGTACATCCGCCGCAAGGTCGCCGAGATCGAGCGCCGCTCGGGCTTCCAGGCCAAGGCGCACTTGGGCAAGGAGCTGGCGCAAGTCGTAGAAGTGCTGCCCCGTGACGACCTGTTCCAGACTCCGGTCGACGAGCTGTTCAGTACCGTGATGTCCATCGTGCAGATCCAGGAACGCAACAAGATCCGCGTGTTCCTGCGCAAAGACCCGTACGGTCGTTTCTGCTACTGCCTGGCCTACGTGCCGCGCGACATCTATTCCACCGAAGTGCGCCAGAAGATCCAGCAAGTGCTGATGGATCGCCTGAAAGCATCGGATTGCGAGTTCTGGACCTTCTTCTCCGAATCCGTGCTGGCCCGTGTGCAACTGATTCTGCGTGTCGATCCGAAGAACCGCCTCGACATCGACCCGCTGCAACTGGAAAAAGAAGTGGTGCAGGCTTGCCGCAGCTGGCAGGACGACTACTCGAGCCTGGTGATCGAAAGCTTCGGCGAAGCCCAGGGCACCAACGTGCTGGCCGACTTCCCGAAAGGCTTCCCGGCTGGTTACCGCGAGCGTTTCGCTGCGCATTCGGCCGTGGTCGACATGCAGCATCTCAACAGCCTGACCGAAGCCAATCCGTTGGTGATGAGCTTCTATCAGCCGCTGGGCCAGGTCTCCGGCCAACGCGAGCTGCATTGCAAGCTCTATCACGCCGACACCCCGCTGGCGCTGTCCGACGTACTGCCGATCCTGGAAAACCTCGGCCTGCGCGTGCTGGGCGAGTTCCCGTATCGCCTGCGTCATGCCAATGGCCGTGAGTTCTGGATCCATGACTTCGCGTTCATCGCCGCCGAAGGCGTGAACCTGGACATCCAGCAGCTCAACGACACCCTGCAGGACGCCTTCGTGCACATCGTGCATGGCGACGCGGAGAACGATGCGTTCAACCGCCTGGTACTCACCGCCGGCCTGCCATGGCGCGACGTCGCGCTGCTGCGTGCCTACGCCCGTTACCTCAAGCAGATCCGCCTGGGCTTCGACCTCGGTTACATCGCCAGCACCCTGAACAACCACACCGACATCGCCCGCGAGTTGACCCGGTTGTTCAAGACCCGCTTCTACCTGGCGCGCAAACTCACCGCCGACGACCTGGAAGACAAGCAGCAACGCCTGGAGCAAGCGATTCTCAGTGCGCTGGACGACGTTCAGGTGCTCAACGAAGACCGCATCCTGCGTCGCTACCTGGACCTGATCAAAGCCACGCTGCGTACCAACTTCTACCAGACCGACGCCAACGGCCAGAACAAGTCGTACTTCAGCTTCAAGTTCGACCCGCGCGCGATTCCCGAGCTGCCAAAGCCGGTGCCGAAGTTTGAAATCTTCGTCTACTCGCCGCGTGTCGAAGGCGTGCACCTGCGCTTCGGCAACGTTGCCCGCGGCGGCCTGCGCTGGTCCGACCGTGAAGAAGACTTCCGTACCGAAGTGCTTGGCCTGGTAAAAGCCCAGCAAGTGAAGAACTCGGTCATCGTGCCGGTGGGTGCGAAGGGCGGCTTCCTGCCGCGTCGCCTGCCACTGGGCGGCAGCCGCGACGAGATCGCGGCCGAGGGCATCGCCTGCTACCGCATCTTCATTTCCGGTCTGTTGGACATCACCGACAACCTCAAGGATGGCGCCCTGGTGCCACCGGCCAACGTCGTGCGTCATGACGACGATGACCCGTACCTGGTGGTTGCCGCGGACAAGGGCACTGCGACCTTCTCCGACATCGCCAACGGCATCGCCATCGACTACGGCTTCTGGCTGGGCGATGCGTTCGCCTCCGGTGGTTCCGCCGGTTACGACCACAAGAAAATGGGCATCACCGCCAAGGGCGCGTGGGTCGGTGTGCAGCGTCACTTCCGTGAGCGCGGCATCAACGTGCAGGAAGACAGCATCACCGTGGTGGGCATCGGCGACATGGCCGGTGACGTATTCGGTAACGGCCTGTTGATGTCCGACAAGCTGCAACTGGTCGCAGCGTTCAACCACCTGCACATTTTCATTGATCCAAACCCGAACCCGGCCACCAGCTTTGTCGAGCGCCAGCGCATGTTCGAGCTGCCGCGTTCGGCCTGGACCGACTACGACACCAGCATCATGTCCGAAGGCGGCGGTATCTTCTCGCGCAGCGCGAAGAGCATTGCCATCTCGCCACAGATGAAAGAACGCTTCGACATCTCGGCCGACAAGCTGACTCCGACCGAACTGCTGAATGCCTTGCTCAAGGCGCCGGTGGACCTGTTGTGGAACGGCGGTATCGGCACCTACGTCAAGGCCAGCAGCGAAAGCCATGCCGATGTGGGCGACAAGGCCAACGACGCATTGCGCGTC
Organism: Pseudomonas sp. RP-B7; assembly: GCF_059803535.1. Lineage (NCBI taxonomy): Bacteria > Pseudomonadati > Pseudomonadota > Gammaproteobacteria > Pseudomonadales > Pseudomonadaceae > Pseudomonas > Pseudomonas sp. RP-B7. The sequence continues at coordinate 55,793 of NZ_JAPFHC010000030.1, read as the reverse complement.
AACGGCAACGAGCTGCGCTGCAAGGTGGTGGGCGAGGGCGGCAACCTCGGCATGACCCAGCTGGGTCGTGTGGAATTCGGCCTCAATGGCGGCGGTTCCAACACCGATTTCATCGACAACGCCGGTGGTGTGGACTGCTCCGACCACGAAGTGAACATCAAGATCCTGCTCAACGAAGTGGTGCAGGCCGGTGACATGACCGACAAGCAACGCAACCAGTTGCTGGCGAGCATGACCGACGAAGTCGGCAACCTGGTGTTGGGCAACAACTACAAGCAGACCCAGGCCCTGTCCCTGGCCGCGCGCCGTGCCTACGAGCGTGCTGCCGAGTACAAGCGCCTGATGAGCGACCTGGAAGGCCGTGGCAAGCTGGACCGCGCCATCGAGTACCTGCCGACCGAGGAGCAGCTCGTCGAGCGCGCGGCGAACGGCAAGGGCTTGACCCGCCCTGAGCTGTCGGTGCTGATCTCGTACAGCAAGATCGACCTCAAGGAAGCGTTGCTCAAGTCCCAGGTGCCGGATGACGAGTACCTGACCCGTGACATGGAGACTGCGTTCCCGCCGAGCCTGGTGGCCAAGTTCGGCGAGGCCATGCGTCGTCACCGCCTCAAGCGCGAGATCGTCAGCACCCAGATCGCCAACGACCTGGTCAACCACATGGGCATCACCTTCGTTCAACGACTCAAAGAGTCGACCGGCATGAGCCCGGCGAACGTGGCCGGCGCTTATGTGATCGTGCGCGACATCTTCCACCTCCCGCACTGGTTCCGCCAGATTGAAGCCCTGGATCATCAGGTTTCCGCTGACGTGCAACTGGAGCTGATGGACGAGCTGATGCGTCTGGGGCGCCGCGCCACGCGCTGGTTCCTGCGCAGCCGTCGCAACGAGCAGGACGCAGGCCGTGACACCGCGCACTTCGGTCCGCACCTGGCGGCGTTGGGCCTCAAGCTCGACGAACTGCTGGAAGGCCCGACCCGCGAAGGCTGGCAGACCCGCTACCAGGCTTACACCGAAGCTGGCGTGCCTGAGTTGTTGGCGCGCATGGTTGCAGGCACTACCCACCTGTACACCTTGCTGCCGATCATCGAAGCCGCCGACGTGACCGGGCATGACGCCGCCGAAGTAGCCAAGGCCTACTTCGCCGTTGGCAGCGCCCTGGACTTGCCGTGGTACCTGCAGCAGATCAGCGACCTGCCGGTGGCCAACAACTGGCAGGCCCAGGCCCGCGAAGCGTTCCGCGACGATGTGGACTGGCAGCAACGGGCGATCACCATTTCGGTACTGCAAATGGCCGACGCGCCACAAGACATGGAAGCCCGCGTGGCCCTGTGGCTTGAGCAGCACAAGGACATGGCAGAGCGTTGGGTGGCGATGATGGTGGAGATTCGTGCTGCCGTTGGCACGGACTACGCCATGTATGCAGTGGCCAACCGCGAGTTGCTGGACCTGGCGTTGAGTGGTCAGTCGGTGTTGTAACCGGCTTGATCTGACGCTGAAAACAAAAGCCCCCGTATCGCAAGATACGGGGGCTTTTTTACTTGAATTGGAATGCGATCACTGTGGGAGCTGGCTTGCCTGCGATAGCGGTGTATCAGTTGCAGATGTGTTGGCTGACCCTCCGCTATCGCAGGCAAGCCAGCTCCCACATTTTGATCTCCATTTGTCAGGGGGATCAGTGGTGTTTGAGTAATTTGGATTCCAGGTGATCCAGGTGCTGGGTCATCAGGCTCACGGCGGCGGTGGCGTCCCGTTGCTCCAGCGCATCCACAATCGCCACATGTTCTTGCCATGCACAGTAGGTGCAGGCTTTCGCTTCATATTGGGCAATGACCAACGATGTCAGCGGCACCAGGCTGTTGAGAAACTGCGCCAGCGGGGCATTACGCGCCATCGCCGCCAGTTGCAGATGAAACTCCCCGGACAAACGAATGGCCGGGCCACGTTGATCGCGCTCGATGCATTCGCGTTCGCGGGCGATCAGTTCGCGTAACTGGCGCACTTGTGTGGGTGTCGCATGCACGCAGGCCAGTTGCACCACGGTGATTTCCGTCAGGCGCCGGGCTTCGAGGATCTGCCGGGTTTGCTGCGCATCCGGTGCGGCCACCTGGGCACGCTGGTTGGGGCGCAGGATGATCACTTGTTGATGGGACAGTTTCGCCAGGACCCGACGAATCACGCTGCGGCTCACGCCAAAGGTCTCGCCCAGGCTCTCTTCGGTGAAACGGCTGGCCGGCGCGATGCGCTGTTCGAGGATGGCGTCGAACAGGCGCGGGTAGATGTCGTCCACCGAGGGCTTTTTACCGGCGATCAAGCGCAGGGCTGGGAAGATAGGGTCGCGTTGCAACGCATAAGCGGTCATGGCCGGTCTCCAAAAAATCAGCTGCCCAGATGGTCATCCGGGATGTTCAAGCGAATGCCCATGCGCAGGCCTTCCTGAAGGATGTGCCGACGCATTTCGGCACTGGCCAGGGCGCTGTTCTTGTTGCGGATGGCGCGCACCACGGCTTCGTTTTCGCGCAGGCGTTCGGCCAGGTGTTCCGGCGAGTTGCGCAGTACCTGCGCGCTTAGCTTGAGGGCGTTGCGGGTCTGCTGCACCACGTTCTGGAAGATCGGGTTGGAGGTCAGGGCGAACAGTTCTTCGTGAAAGCCGATATAGGCATTCATGCCGGCCTCGGCATCTTCGGCGTCGAGGGCTTCGCGCATGTCCATCAGGGTCAGGCGCAGTTGGCCGACTTCCTTGCTGCTGATGGACTGGGCAACCAGGCCCACGACGAAGGGCTCCAGGGTGTAGCGCAGTTGCAGGATGTCTTCGAGGCTGGCGTCGGCCACCGCGTCGTTGGTCTGGGGTTCGCTGACATCGGTTTCGAGTACGACCACGCCCTTTCCGGGCATCGAGCGCACCAGGCCAAGGGTTTCCAGCACGATCACCGCTTCGCGCAGGCTCGGGCGGCTGATGCCCATCTGTTCCGCCAGTTCGCGTTGGCCGGGCAGCATTTCGCCCCGGCGCCACTGACCCCGCGCCAGGGCGGCGCGGAGTTTTTCTACCACTGAATTGACGACGGTTGAGGTGCTTATCACGTCTACCTCTCCTTTATGTTGCAAATACGGTAATGAATCCAGTGAAGATCTAGTGTGGGAGCAGGCAAGCCAGCTCCCACATTGGTCTGTGTTGTCCTCAGGAATGCCTCAGAACTCCTGATGCGCCGGCAGTACCGGCTTCTTGGCCTGGAAGGTATAACCGTGCTGGCCTTCGAGTACTTTATTGGCGCGCTGGATGTCGATGTCTTTTTCCCAGCGGGCGATGGCTACGGTAGCGACGCAGTTGCCGATCAGGTTGGTCAATGCGCGACCGATGCCCATGAACCAATCCACCGCCAGCACCAGCACCAAGCCCACCACCGGAATCGCCGGGATCGCCGTGAGTGTCGCCGCCAGGATCACCAGGGCCGAGCCCGGGATGCCGTGGGCGCCCTTGGAGGTGATCAGCGACACCAGCAGGATGGTCAGCAAGTCGGTCATCGACAGCGGCGTGCCGGTGGCGTTGGCGATAAACACGATGGCCAGGGTCAGGTAGATCGAGAAACCGTCGAGGTTGAACGAATACCCCGTCGGAATCACCAGGCCTACGGTCGAGCTGCCGATGCCCAGGTGCTCGAGTTTGCGCATGATCTGTGGCAGCACCGCGTCGGACGAAGCGGTACCCATCACGATCAGCAGTTCTTCGCGCAGGTACTTGAGCAGCGGCAACATACGCAGGCCGGACAGACGCATTACCAGGCCGAGGATCAGCCCGACGAAGGCGAAGCAGGTCAGGTAGAACAGGCCGACCAGGCTGCCCAGGTGTTGCAGCGAATCGAGGCCGTAGGTGCTGGTGGTGAAGGCGATCGCGCCAAATACACCGATTGGCGCCAGGCGCACGATCATGCCCATGATGCGGAAGATCACATGGCTCAGTTCGTTGATCAGGCGCGAGATGCCGGAAGCCGCCTCACCCACCAGGTTTAGCGCGCTGCCGAACAGCACCGAGAACAGCAGCACTTGCAGAACGTTGTTGTCGGCGAAGGCGCCGATTACCGAGTTGGGGATCAGGTCCATCAGGAACTGGCTGGTGCCTTTGATGTGCTGGCCTTTGTCGGCCAGTTCATTGAGGCCAGCGGAGGACAACTGCTCAAGGTGGATATTGGCGCCGGTGCCGATCCCGGTGCTGAAGGCCATGACCAGGCCGATCACCAGGGCGACGGTGGTGAGGATTTCAAAGTAGATCACCGACTTGAGGCCGATGCGCCCGACTTTCTTCAAGTCGCCTGCACCGGAAATGCCGCTGACCACCACGCAGAACACGATCAGGCCAATCAGCATTTTGATCAGCTTGATAAAGCCGTCACCCAGGGGTTTGAGTTGTGTGGAGAATTCGGGAAGGGCCAAGCCGCATATGACGCCGAGCATCAGGCCAATCACGACTTGCAGGAAAATCGAACGCGAGCACCATCTGAGCATGGGAGGGATCTCTATTCGGTGCCCTGGTGGTTCCAGGGCTTAATTGTTGTGGTCTTACCGGTAAGTCCAGTGCCGGGCCAGTCTACGCTGGGGTTTTTTGAAATCACAAGTAAAAATTCGCCGGTTGACCGGTCCCGGTCTGACCAGTTGGTCGGTGACGGTGATGCTTGAGCGGTTGGCGGGTGATAAAAATTTTCGCTTATCATCCGGTGCTTGGCACTTGAGGTAATGGATGGACAGACCAGGACTGACGACCGACGCCTGTGGGCAGACCTATTGCGCCTGGCGCACGTCCGCGCCGGAATACCCGCGTTACCACGATCACGAGTGGGGCGTGCCGGTGGCCGACGACACCCAGTTGTACGAGAAGATCTGCCTGGAAGGCTTTCAGGCGGGCATGGCGTGGATCACCATCCTGCGCAAGCGCGAGCAGTTCAGGGTGGCGTTAGAGGGCTTTGATTTTCGCAAGGTCGCCACGTATGGCGAGGCCGATATAGCGCGCTTGATGAACGATGCCGGGATTGTGCGTAATCGGGCGAAGATCGTGTCGACCATCAACAATGCGCGGCGTGCCTGTGAGCTGGTGGATGAAACGGGTTCACTGGCAGCCTGGCTGTGGGCGTTCGAGCCCACTGCACAAGAGCGCCCGGCGGTGGTCGATCTGGCTTATTGGGCGGCCAACCCCACGTCCCCGGCCTCGGTGCGGTTGTCGAAGGCCTTGAAGAAGCGTGGCTGGACCTACGTCGGCCCGACCACGATGTATGCGCTGATGCAGGCGATGGGCATGGTCAACGATCACTTGGAAGGCTGCCACTGTCGGGCACAGATCGAAGACCTGCGCCGGCAGTTCAAGCGGCCCTGACGCCTGGGTTCAGGAGAGGAAGCCGCCGTCTACGTTCAGCGATACGCCGGTGGTGTAGCTGGACGCATCGCTCGCCAGGTACAGCACCGCGCCGGCCATTTCGCTCGGGTCGGCCACGCGTTTGAGCGGGATCTGCGCCAGTGCGGTTTTCAGGATCGCATCGTTTTTCACCAGCGCCGAGGCGAACTTGGTGTCGGTCAGCCCTGGCAGCAGGGCGTTGCAACGAATGCCAAACGCTGCGCATTCCTTGGCGAACACCTTGGTCATGTTGATCACGGCGGCCTTGGTCACCGAGTAGATGCCCTGGAACACCCCAGGGGAGATGCCGTTGATCGAGGCCACGTTGATGATGCTGCCGCCACCGTTCTCACGCATCAGCTTGCCGGCTTCCACCGACATGAAGAAGTAGCCGCGGATATTCACGTCGACGGTCTTCTGGAAGGCGCCGAGGTCGGTGTCCAGCACGTTGCAGAATTGCGGGTTGGTTGCGGCGTTGTTGACCAGGATGTCCAGGCGGCCGAACTGTTCGCGAATACCGGCGAACACCTGGGTAATCTGCTCCATTTCGCCGATATGGCAGGCAATCGCCGTGGCTTTGCCGCCGGCGGCGATGATCGCGTCCGCCACATGCTGGCAGCCGTCCAGCTTGCGACTGGAGACGATCACATGGGCGCCTTGCTGGGCCAGTAACTTGGCGATGGCCTCACCGATGCCACGGCTGGCGCCGGAAACGAAGGCGATCTTGCCGTCGAGGTCGAACAGGTTGGTCTTGGACATGGAGGTTCCTTAAAGGGCTGATTTACCGATCACGTTCAGGCTCATCTGCTCCAGCAGCTTGTTCATCTGGATGAACTGCGCGAAGCGTTTGTCCTGGGTCTGGCCATGGAAGAAGCGGTAGTAGATCTGCTGCACGATGCCGGCCAGGCGGAACAGGCCGTAGGTGTAGTAGAAGTCGAAATTGTCGATCTGGATGCCGGCACGTTCGGCGTAGTAGTCCACGAACTGGCGGCGGGTGAGCATGCCGGGGGCGTTGCTCGGCTGGCGGCGCATCAGTTGCACCGGGGCCGGGTCGGCGGCTTCGATCCAGTAGGCGAGGGTGTTGCCAAGGTCCATCAACGGGTCGCCGAGGGTGGTCAGCTCCCAGTCGAGCACACCAATGATCTGCATCGGGTTGTGTGCGTCGAGGATCACGTTGTCGAAGCGGTAGTCGTTGTGCACGATGCTGGACGTCGGGTGGTCGGCCGGCATCTTGTCGTCGAGCCACGCGCGCACTGCTTCCCAGCGCGGGGCGTCGGGGGTCAGGGCTTTTTCGTAGCGATCGCTCCAGCCGCGGATCTGCCGTGCCACGTAGCCTTCGGGCTTGCCCAGATCGGCCAGGCCGCATGCGGTGTAGTCGACTTGATGCAGTTCGACGAACTTGTCGATAAAGCTTTTGCACAAGGCTTCGGTCTTTGCCGCGTCCAGGCCCAGTTCGGCCGGCAGGTCGGAGCGCAGGATGATGCCGTTGACCCGCTCCATCACATAGAACTCGGCGCCGATCACCGATTCATCGGTGCAGTGCACGTAGGCTTTGGGGCAGTACGGAAAGCCGTCCTTGAGGCTGTTGAGAATGCGGTATTCCCGGCCCATGTCGTGGGCGGACTTGGCCTTGTGGCCAAAGGGCGGGCGGCGCAGGACAAATTCCTGGCCGGGGTACTCCAGCAGGTAAGTCAGGTTGGACGCACCGCCAGGAAACTGGCTGATGGTGGGCGTGCCGCTCAGGCCGGGGATATGGGCCTTGAGGTAGGGATCGATCAGGCTGGCGTCAAGTTCTTCGCCTGCCCGGATCTGGGTCGATTGGTCGTTCAGCGCCATGCTTATCCCTTCTGCTTATTCTAAAGGCCTCGGACTATTTCCTAATCTAATGCGCACAACCGCCCAGCGACAAGGTCGGGGCGGTTTAATAGGTTAGCGTGTTGGAGGGTGATCAGCGTGCCTGATGGGTCACTTTGCAGGCGGGGGCAGCGCGACCGGCGTGAGCACCGGGCGACCGGCGAAAAACTCCACCAGGTTATCGGCTACGCGCTGCACCGTATCATGGGCGGCCTCCGGTGACAGGCCAGCGACATGGGAGGTGAGCACGGTGTTGCTCAGGCGCTTGAGGGCGTCGGGCACTTGGGGCTCGTCGTCGAACACGTCCAGGGCGGCACCGCCAATGCGCCGCTGCTCCAGGGCAGCCACCAGGTCGGCGGTGACCACCACGCTGCCGCGTCCGATGTTGACCAGGTAACCATTGGGGCCGAGGGCGTCGAGGGCGTGGCGATCGATCAAGTGGCGGGTGCCGTCGCCGCCGGGCGTGGCCAGGATCAGGAAGTCCGAGGTGCGCGCCAGTTCCACCGCGCTCGAACAGTAGGTGTAGTCCACATCATCGCGCGGCTGGCGGTTGTGGTAGCTGATTTCCATACCGAAGCCGAGGGCCGCGCGCTTGGCGATCTCCAGGCCCACCGCACCAAGCCCGAGTATGCCCAGCTGCTTGCCGCCCAGGGACGGCCGCATCACTTTGGGCCATTCATTGCGCCGCACGGCGGCGTCGGTCTGCGGAATGCCGCGCACCAGCGACAACAACAAGGCCATGGCGTGGTCGGCCACTGATGGCGCGTTGACCCCGGCGCCGTTGGTGACCACGATCCCGCGATTGCTGGCCGCTTGCAGGTCGACATGTTCATAGCCTGCGCCGATCACGCAAATGATTTCCAGCAGGGGCAGGGCGTCGATTTCCGCGGCGTACAAGCCCAGCGGACCACGGGTCAGCACGGCCTTGATCTGCGCGCCGTGGGTCTTGATGGCCTGGGCGCGTTCGGCGGGTGTGGGAGCCAGGATCACATGAAAGTCATTGCTTTCGATGATGGGCAGGTAGGCGTTGATGGTTTCAACCAGGACCAGAACTGTTGCGGTCATCGGAAGGCTCTTCCTGAAGGGTTTGAGAGGATGAGTATGCGGGATTTGTAGGGCGGGGCGTTTTACTGAGAAAGAAAATTTTCTTCTTGCGTAAGGCTGTTCTAACAGCTGGATATTGCGCAGAACACCCTCAACGGTGAACTGCGCAATAGGCCCCTGAGGGCCTCCGCGGTTTAGTGGGTCGCGTGGTCGCTTGAGCGCCAGAGGTCCCTTGCGCTGATACGCTTCACAAACGCCCCGGCCAATGTCCCATTGTGATGCTCGATGATCGCTTCGGCCTTCAGCGCCGGAGTGTCCATGCAGGTGTGGCCATCCTCGGGCAATACCACCGAAAACCCCAGTTCAACCGCTACACGGCAAGTCGTGTCGATGCAAAACTGGGTTTTCATGCCCACAATCACCAGTTCGTCGACCTGGGCTGCGCGCAGTTGTCGGGCCAGGTCCGTGCCCAGAAAACAGCTTGGGCGGGTTTTGTTGAATAGATGGTCGCGGTGCTCGTCCACCTCCAGGCCGTGCCATACCTGCCAAAGCGGGCTGCCCGCCGCAATCGGCGAACCTTCCGGGCCGGTGTGGCGCGCCACGAAGATCGGCTTGTTGGCGGCGCGGGCGCGCTTGATCAACTGGTTGATGGTGTCGAGCAGGCGTTCACGCTCGAAAGGTCTTTGCGGGCCATCGTATAGGCCGGCTTGCATATCGATGATCAACAGGGCGTCAGCCATGGTGTTGCTCCTTGTGATTGCCTGGTGGGCGGAGCAACAAAAAGGCCCCGTCCATTGCTGGCGGGGCCTTGGGTTGAATCTGTGGGGTATTTAGCTCGACCACCCACAGCCACCGCGCGACCCGCCGAAAGCGGTCGTGGTGGTGGTGCGGGTGAGGTGCAACGGCATAACGTTCATTGCCGGATCATGCTGGCGTGGGCGCTGGATTGTCAACAAATGTGTCTGGGTTGGGTGCGGCGTGTCGATATACCACGCCACCGTTCCTCAGCTAAGTCTTTGCTTATTCACAAGAATCCCGGACAATCGCGGCCCTTCTATGGTCGGGGCGCTGCCTGTCAGGTTTTTCTGACTCGTCCCGGCTGTGTAAATGCGGAGATCCGACCGGATGAATGATCAGGCCAATAGCGTTGACGAACGCTATGCATCGACACCTGCAACCCTCACAAGCTGGAGCCGCCAGGACACCACCTGGATGCTTGGCCTGTTCGGCACGGCCATTGGCGCCGGCACTTTGTTTCTGCCTATCAACGCTGGCCTGGGCGGCTTCTGGCCGTTGCTGATCCTGGCGCTGCTGGCGTTTCCGATGACGTTCTTTGCCCACCGTGGCCTGACCCGCTTCGTACTCTCCGGTCGTGATGGCTCCGACATCACCGACGTGGTGGAAGAACACTTCGGCATCAAGGCCGGTGCAGTGATCACGTTGCTGTACTTCTTTGCGATCTTCCCGATCCTGCTGATCTACAGCGTGGCGTTGACCAACACGGTCAGCAGCTTCATGGAGCACCAGTTGCACATCATGCCGCCGCCTCGGGCAATCCTGGCGTTTGTGCTGATCCTCGGCCTGCTGGCCGTGGTGCGTTGCGGCGAGCAGGTGATCGTCAAGGCCATGAGCCTGATGGTGTATCCGTTCATCGTCGCCTTGCTGTTCCTGGCGGTATACCTGGTCCCGCACTGGAACGGCGGCATCCTCAGCACCGCCAGCGTGGTGCCGGAACCATCGGCCTTGCTCAGTACCCTATGGCTGGCGATTCCGGTGATGGTTTTCTCGTTCAACCACTCGCCGATCATCTCGGCCTTTGCGGTTGATCAGAAGCGTCAGTACGGCGCCCATGCCGATGAGCGCAGCTCGCAGATCCTGTCCCGCGCGCACCTGCTGATGGTAGCGATGGTGCTGTTCTTTGTGTTCAGCTGCGTGCTGACCCTGTCGCCGGCGCAGTTGGCCGAGGCGAAAGCGCAGAACCTGTCGATCCTGTCGTACCTGGCCAACCACTTCGACAACCCGACCATCGCGTTCGCCGCGCCATTGATTGCATTCGTGGCGATTGCCAAATCGTTCCTGGGCCACTACATCGGCGCCAGTGAAGGCCTCAAGGGCCTGGTGGTCAAGACGGGTCGCCGCCCGGCACCGAAGACCCTGGACCGCATGACCGCCGCCTTCATGCTGGTGGTGTGCTGGATCGTGGCCACACTCAACCCGAGCATTCTCGGCATGATCGAGACATTGGGTGGGCCGGTGATTGCTTCGATCCTGTTCCTGATGCCGATGTACGCGATCCGCAAAGTACCGGCCATGGCCAAGTACCGCGGGCAGGCGTCCAACGTGTTTGTCACGGCTGTTGGCCTGGTAGCGATTACGGCGCTGATCTACTCGCTGTTGTCCTGATAACCGGCGGCACCTGAAGAGGCCGATTCGCGCACACCGTGAATCGGCCTTTTTTGTGGCTGCGCAAAACCAGCACCCGGATCAACCCGGCGCCGGTTAATGAAGGCTAAGCTTGTCGGCTTATTGGTTTCTGATTTGGAGACCCCCAAGGTTGGCTCGATTGAATACTCAAACCCCTCCCGCTGTTGCGGCGTCTTCCAGGCGCATCCAGGACATCCTCGCCGGGCTCTCCATCGCCGGTTTGTTGCTGCCGGAGGCAGTGGCCTATTCGAGCATTGCCGCGCTCCCGCCCCAGGCGGGTGTGATTGCCTTGTTTGCCGGGCTGTTGTGCTACGGCTTGTTGGGCACCAGCCGCTTTGCGATTGTGTCGGCTACGTCGTCTTCGGCGGCGGTACTGGCCGCAGCGACCGCCAGCCTTGCCGGTGATGACCCGGCGTTGCGGCTTTCCCTGGCGTTTGGGCTGGTGTTGGTCACGGGTGGATTTTTCTTGCTGGCCGGGCTGCTCAAGCTGGGTGGAGTCACTTCGTTTATTGCCAAGCCGGTGTTGCGCGGTTTCGCGTTCGGCCTGGCGCTGACCATTATCCTCAAGCAGCTGGCAGCTGTGGTGGGCGTACACCTGAGCGACAACAACCTGATCCGCTTCCTGCCGCAATTACTCGAGCAGTGGCCAAGCTGGAACTGGCCGGCGGCGCTGGTCGCGGCCGTGGCCTTGTGCGTGTTGTGGCTGTGCGCGCGGATTCCGCGCCTGCCGGGCGGGTTGCTGGTGGTCGTGCTGGGAATTGCCGGCGGGCAACTCCTGGACCTACAGGCCCACGGTGTGGGGTTGATTGGCATGATCGACCTGCGCCTGGAACTGGGGCGCTTGCCGGTGCTGCCGTTCGCCGATTGGTTGCGCCTGGGGGAGTTGGCGTTTGCGTTAGTCATGATCCTTTATGCGGAGTCCTACGGCTCTATCAGCTCGTTCGCCCTTAAACATGGCGACCGCGTGTCATCCAATCGTGATTTGTTGGCGCTGGGAGCGGCCAACCTGGTGTCCGGGTTGTTTCATGGGATGCCCGTCGGCGCCGGGTATTCGGCAACCTCGGCGAATGAAGCCGCCGGTGCGGGTTCACGGCTGGCCGGCATCGTCGCGGCGCTGGTGGTGTTGGTGATTGTGTTGACGGTGCTGCCCTACGTCGCCCTGACACCGGAGCCGGTGCTCGCAGCCATTGTCATCTATGCGCTGGGGCATGGCTTGAGCGTGCAACCGCTGGGGCGCTATTTCATCTGGCGGCGTGACCGCCTGCTGGTGATCTGCGCGGTCGCGGCGGTGCTGGTGCTCGGCGTGCTGGATGGCTTGTTGCTGGCGGTGGCGATCAGCGTCGTGTTGATGCTGCGCCAGATGTCCTCCGCTGACATCCAGGTGCTTGGTCGCCTGGGCGATAGCCACGACTTTGTTGACCGTCAGCATCATGCCGACGCACGGGAGGTGCCGGGTGTGCTGATCGTGCGTCCCAGCGAGGCGCTGTTTTTCGCGAATACCGAACGCATCCTGGGCGCGGCCTTGCGCCTGATGCGCCAATCGCCAGTGCAAGCCGTGGTGCTGAGCCTGGAAGAATCGCCGAACCTGGATGGCACCAGCATTGAAGCGCTGGCCGCGTTTTTTGCGCAGGTGCGCGGGGAGGGTAAGCGCCTGGTGCTCGCGCGTGTACGGCACGACGCCCTTGAGGTGTTGCAGGCATTGCCTGAGGCAATGGCGCCGCAGGTGCTGCTCAGCGATTTGAGTGTGGATGGCGCGGTGCAACTGGCCAAATCCCGGGCATAAAAAAACGCCGCGTATCTTGCGATACGCGGCGTCTTCTACGTCAACACACCTTAGGCTTGAATCACCGGGATGTTGGCGCTTGCTGCGATTTTGCGGAACTCGGCGATCTGGTCGAAGTTCAGGTAGCGGTAAACGTCACTGGCCATGGTGTCCAGTTTCGCTGCGTAACCCATGTACTCTTCGACGGTCGGCAGGCGACCCAGGGTGGAGGCAACTGCCGCCAGCTCAGCCGACGCCAGGTAGACGTTCGCGCCATCACCCAGACGGTTCGGGAAGTTACGGGTCGAAGTCGACACAACAGTCGAGTTCGGCTCTACACGTGCCTGGTTACCCATGCACAGCGAGCAGCCCGGCATTTCCATGCGCGCGCCAGCTTTGCCGTAGATGCCGTAGTAGCCTTCTTCGGTCAGTTGGTGTGCGTCCATCTTGGTCGGCGGCGACAGCCACAGACGGGTTGGCAGCTGGCCCTTGACCTGTTCCAGCAGTTTACCGGCAGCGCGGAAGTGACCGATGTTGGTCATGCACGAACCGATGAACACTTCGTCGATCTTCTCACCGGCAACGCTCGACAGCAGACGGGCATCGTCCGGGTCGTTCGGTGCGCAGAGGATCGGCTCGTTGATTTCCGACAGGTCGATCTCGATGATTTCGGCGTATGCCGCGTCGGCATCGGCTTCCATCAGCTCAGGGTTCTTGACCCAGGCTTCCATCGCTTGGGCGCGACGTTCCAGGGTACGCGCATCGCCGTAGCCTTCGCCGATCATCCAGCGCAGCAGGGTGATGTTGGAGTTCAGGTACTCGGTGACGGACTCTTTCGACAGCTTGATGGTGCAACCGGCAGCCGAACGTTCAGCCGAGGCGTCGGACAGCTCGAAAGCCTGTTCCAGCGTCAGGTCGTTCAGGCCTTCGATCTCCAGGATGCGGCCGGAGAAGGCGTTTTTCTTGCCTTTCTTCTCTACAGTCAGCAGACCCGATTGGATCGCGTAGTAAGGAATGGCATGAACCAGGTCACGCAGGGTGATGCCAGGTTTCATTTTGCCTTTGAAGCGCACCAGGATCGATTCCGGCATATCCAGTGGCATTACGCCAGTGGCTGCGGCAAACGCGACCAGGCCAGAACCCGCCGGGAACGAGATGCCCATCGGGAAACGGGTGTGGGAGTCACCACCAGTGCCGACGGTGTCCGGCAGCAGCATGCGGTTCAGCCAGCTGTGGATGATGCCGTCGCCTGGACGCAGCGATACGCCGCCACGGGTCATGATGAAGTCAGGCAGGGTGTGGTGGGTGGTCACGTCGATCGGCTTTGGATAGGCCGCGGTGTGGCAGAAGGACTGCATTACCAGATCGGTCGAGAAGCCCAGGCACGCCAGGTCTTTCAGTTCGTCACGGGTCATCGGACCGGTGGTGTCCTGGGAACCCACGGTGGTCATCTTCGGCTCGCAGTAGGTGCCAGGGCGAACGCCTTTGCCTGCTGGCAGGCCGCACGCCTTGCCGACCATTTTCTGGGCCAGGGTGAAACCCTTGCCGGTGTCGACAGGTGCTTCAGGCAGCTTGAACAGGTCGGTTGGGCCCAGGCCCAGCTCGGCGCGTGCCTTGTCGGTCAGGCCACGGCCGATGATCAGCGGGATACGGCCGCCGGCGCGGACTTCGTCCAACAGCACCGGGGTCTTCATTTCGAAGGTGGTGATGACTTCGTCGGTGCCGTGTTTGCAGACTTTGCCAGCATGTGGGTACAGGTCGATCACGTCGCCCATGTTCATGTTGGAAACGTCGAACTCGATTGGCAGTGCGCCAGCATCTTCCATGGTGTTGTAGAAGATTGGAGCGATCTTGCTGCCGAAGCAGAAGCCGCCGGCGCGCTTGTTCGGCACGTAAGGTACGTCGTCGCCGAAGAACCACAGTACGGAGTTGGTCGCCGACTTGCGGGACGAGCCGGTGCCGACCACATCACCGACGTAGGCGATCGGGAAGCCTTGGCCGCGCATCTCTTCGATCTGCTTCATCGGGCCGGTCTTGCCTTGCTCGTCCGGCACGATGCCTTCACGGGCCATTTTCAGCATGGCCAGGGCGTGCAGCGGGATGTCCGGGCGGGACCAGGCATCTGGAGCAGGGGACAGGTCGTCGGTGTTGGTTTCGCCAGTGACCTTGAATACGCGCAGGCTGATCTTGTCGGCCAGGGTAGGGCGGTTGCGGAACCATTCGCCGTCAGCCCAGGACTGGATCACGGCTTTGGCGTGTTCGTTGCCGTTACGGGCTTTTTCGGCCACGTCGTGGAACGCATCGAACATCAGCAGGGTGTGCTTGAGTTGGGCGGCTGCGACAGCTGCCAGCTCGGCATCGTCCAGCAGCTCGACCAGGGTCACGATGTTGTAGCCGCCTTGCATGGTGCCAAGCAGTTCAACAGCGCGCTTCTTGTCGATCAGGGGGGAAGTGACTTCGCCCTTGGCCAGGGCAGACAGGAAACCGGCCTTGACGTAGGCAGCTTCGTCAACACCTGGTGGGATGCGGTTGGTGATCAGGTCAACGAGGAATTCTTCTTCGCCAGCCGGAGGATTTTTCAGCAGCTCAACCAGGCCTGCGGTTTGTTCGGCGTTAAGCGGCTGGGGAACAATACCCAGGGCTGCACGCTCTTCGATATGTTTGCGGTAGGCTTCAAGCACAGTTATTACCCTCATCAGTGGTCCCACGGGACGCTCATCCAGAAATGAACGGCACGCCTGCGCTCGGGGGCTTTTTGGGCCGCAAAGCCAGCGCTGCCGGCATTCCTCACAGAAGCTGCTTTCAAAGTTTTACGCCTGCAGAACGGAGCTGATGAGGGTTGGCGCTGGTGACTGACCTACCGGGTCAAACACCATCGCCAACACCGTTCTGAAGGAACGACTGTGCTCGTGACGCTTTGAAAACAGCTTCCAGCGGATTGTTGGCGCCTTACAAGGCCGGATGATTCTACGGCAAAAAAAAACTAAAGGTAAGTTGCCTCGCCAAGTTTGCAGGGTGATACAGGTTAGACAAAGGGCTAACATGGCGCATTGTTTCGCTGATTTGTGTGTCGTTGCCCATGTCCAACCAAGCCATCAAAACCCCCTGCGTAGGCCTGTGCTCCACGGTCTACGGCGATCTCGTGTGCCGTGGCTGCAAGCGCTTCCACCACGAAGTGATCCAGTGGAATGGCTATAACGAAGAAGAAAAGCGTGCGGTTTGGCTGCGCCTGGAGCAACTGCTGGTGCAGGTGATGGGCGGCAAGGTCGAGGTTTTCGACCCCAAGACCCTGCGCGTTCAACTGGAACAGCGCAAGATTCGCTTCGTACCGCACCAGTCGGAGTATTGCTGGGCGTACCAGTTGATTGCCCGGGGCGCACGGGTGATCTCCAATCTGGAGGCCTATGGCATGGTGCTGTTGCCGGAATTTCGCGACTGGGCCTTGCCGGATTTGCGCGATGCGATCGACCGGGAGTTTTTTATCCTGTCCGAAGCGCATTACCACCGCTATATCGCACCGGGGTTTCTGCGGGATGTGTTTGCTGACTGACAACACCCGACCCAATGTGAAATGGGCTTGTGTGGGAGCGGGCTCCCACAGTTTGATCCTCGTCGCCCTCAGGACTTAGCCGCCAGCTCTTCCAGGTGATCCATAAGGCTCGCAGGCTTGAGCACCAGCACATCACTTTCCAGCTTGTCGAGCACGACCTCCGCCGTATTGCCGATTAACGCGCCGGAAATGCCGGTACGCGCCACCGTGCCGATGATGGTGACGACCGCATGGTACTTGTGCGCCGCAAAGGGAATCAGCACGTCGGCAGGGCCTTCCTCTATGTGCAGCCTTGAGTTGTCGATATCAAACTCGGCTTGGAATGCCCGGCACTGTTCGCGGTAGCGCGCCTCAATCGTTTCTTTGAGCTGGAACGTCGGGTCCGCCGCCGATAGCATCGGCGAAGGGTGGGCGCTGATCACATGCAATTGGGCCTTGGCCAGGCTGGCGATGTCGAAGCCATGACCGACTATCTCGGCGTGCAGTTCACGGTGTTCGGCGTCGGTATTACCCACATCGATTGCCGCCAGGATCACACCTTCAGCCCACGGCGTAGACGTCTTGACCAACAACACCGCCGTCGGGCAATAACGCAACAGTTTCCAATCCGCCGGGGTCAGCAGAGCCTTTTTCAAGGGGCTGTCGGGAAAGTGCTGCTTGATCACCAGTCCACAGCCTTCGGCCTGCTGCACATCAATAATGGTTGCATGCAGGCTCTCGTTCCACGCCTGCTCGGTGGTCACGCTGTAGCCATCCTCCTGCAAGCCCGCCTTGAGCAGGCTCAGCAGCGCCGAATGCTCATGTTTCCTGTCGCACACCAGCAAATGCAAGTGCGCACCGGTGACCCCGGCGATCAACTTGGCGCGTTTGAGGGCCAGGCTTTCCGAATGTTCGGGCTCGATGAGCACCAGGATGCTGCGGATGGCTTGCATGGTCGGTAACTCCGGGAAGTGGTGGGCATGAGACAACTATAGTTGCTGCCCGGCGCACGTCATGTTGATGCACATCAAGGCCGGTGGCTGGTGGTCTGCGGCGTGGTCGGTATAATCGGCGCCCTTTTGTGATCCTTTGCCCGTGAGCCCGATGAACCTGCCCGAAATCCACGAATTCCTCGGTTGCCGCACTCCCGACGCCTGGGTCCAGGCCGCGCTGGCCGATCAGGAAACCCTGCTGATCGACCACAAGAACTGCGAATTCAAAGCTGCCAGCACCGCCCTGAGCCTGATGGCCAAGTACCACAGCCATGTCGACCTGATCAATATGATGTCGCGCCTGGCCCGCGAAGAGTTGGTGCACCACGAACAGGTCATGCGCCTGATGAAAAAGCGCAAGATCGAGCTGCGCCAGCTGCATGCCGGTCGCTACGCCTCGGCGTTGCGCAAAGTGGTGCGCAGTCATGAGCCGGTCAAACTGGTGGATACGCTGGTGGTCGGCGCCTTTATCGAAGCCCGCAGTTGCGAGCGTTTCGAAGCGCTGGTGCCGCATTTGGATGAAGACCTCGGCAAGTTCTACTTCGGCCTGCTGAAAAGCGAGGCGCGGCACTTCCAGGGCTATCTGAAATTGGCCTACCAATACGGCGACGCCAAGGACATCGCCCAAGTCATCGAGCGGGTGAGGGCGGCCGAGCAGGAACTGATCGAGTCACCCGACGTCGAGTTCCGCTTTCACAGCGGCGTGCCGGCCTGAGGCCACGACCACACCGATCAACACGGTGATCCCGGTCAGCAGCAGGATCACCGTTTGCGTACCCAGCGGCGCCGCCAGCAGTGCAACCGCCAACCCGGCCAGGGGTTGCGGCAGGTTGTTGAGCAAGGTAATCACCCCCACGGTTTTGCCAAAGTCCTGCACCGGAATCACCTTTTGCCGCACGCTGCGCATGTACACGCTGTACATCTTGTCGAAGCCGATCACCAGCAGGAACCCCAGCGAGTAAGCCCACAGATTGGGGCTGATCGCGGTGATCAGCGCGCCGGCGGCAATCAGTGCGTATGACAGGCCACCGAGGATTTTCAGCGACAGGGTGGCGCGCGCCAGGTAGAACAGAATCGCGATGGTCACCCCTGCGCCTGCGGCTTGCAGTACCGCATAGGCGTCCTTGTCGGCGGCGTAAAGCCCGGTGACCATTGCGGCTGACGTGGCCAGCGTGACCCCGATGATCAGGTTGACCCCCACCGTCAGCGCAATCAGGCGTTTGAGCCCGGCAAGCTGGCGGATATGCCCGAATGCAATCCGCAGTGGTTGCAGCCAAATATCACGATGCTGTTCAAATACCGCCAGGTCGACCGAGCTGGAGCGCTGCCACACCCCCATGGCCACGTCCGCCAGCACAAACAACCCGGCAATCCCCAGCACCACCCAATGCCACGCCCACACTTCGAGCATCAGCGCTGCCACCAGCGGCCCGAGCACCAGTCCGCTCTGGTCGGCAATCTGCGAGTAGGAGAGGGTCTTGGCATAACTGTACTGCGCAAAGATATGCGGCATCAGCACTTCGCGGGCCATGATGCCCTGGGTGGTCAGCACCCCGCA
This sequence comes from Pseudomonas sp. RP-B7, assembly GCF_059803535.1. Taxonomy (NCBI): domain Bacteria; kingdom Pseudomonadati; phylum Pseudomonadota; class Gammaproteobacteria; order Pseudomonadales; family Pseudomonadaceae; genus Pseudomonas; species Pseudomonas sp. RP-B7. The sequence continues at coordinate 37,253 of NZ_JAPFHC010000030.1, read as the reverse complement.
CACGGCCGAAAGCAACACCAGCCAATAGATGCCGTCGAACATCCCGTACAGCGCCACCGCGACGACGCACGTCAGCGCGCGATAGACCTGGCTGATATGCAGGATGCGCACCGGCGGGTACTTGTCGCACAACGCCCCGCACAGCGGAAACACGAGGAAACGCGGCAACGACTCGACAAAAAACGCCAGCCCGGCCCAGGACACGCTCCCTGTGCTCTGAAACACTATCAAGGGCACGATAAACAGCAGAATCTGGTCGGCCAGGCGCGACAGGAACAGCGAAACGAAGAACGCCAGGTAATCCTTGCGCATACAACTCCCTGTAGATGGCGTTAAAAATTGCAGGCTATTTGTTAAAAAGTCTTAAAAGCATGAAGCTTCGTCGGCCGCTGCTGGCCAGTTGCTCAAGTTGCCCAGCTTGCCACCTATAATGCCCGCTCTTCAATCTGCGTCGCACACTGAGAACTTATGGAAAACCTGGGGCTGGGCAAGGTCTTGCTCGTTGAAGACGATGAGAAGCTGGCAGGGCTGATCGCGCATTTTTTGTCGCAGCATGGTTTCGAGGTGCGCGTGGTGCACCGGGGCGACGCGGCCTTGGCGGCCTTTCTCGATTTTCGCCCCAAGATCGTTGTTCTCGACCTGATGCTGCCCGGCCAGAGCGGCCTGCACGTGTGCCGCGAAATCCGCAATGTGTCCGACACGCCTATCGTGATCCTCACGGCCAAGGAGGACGACCTGGACCACATCCTCGGCCTGGAATCCGGCGCTGACGACTACGTGATCAAACCGATCAAACCGCCGGTACTGCTCGCCCGCTTGCGCGCGTTGCAACGTCGCCAGGCGCCGGAGCCCACCGTGCGTGGGGCCCTGAGTTTTGGCCGCTTGGCGATTGACCGTAGCTGCCGGGTGGTGCGCCTGGGAGACGAAAAGATCGAACTGACGACCATGGAGTTCGAACTGCTGTGGCTGTTGGCCAGCCACTCCGGCACCATCCTGTCCCGCGATGACATCCTCAACCGCATGCGCGGCATTGCGTTTGACGGCCTCAATCGCAGCGTCGACGTGTACATCAGCAAGCTGCGCGGCAAGCTCAACGATAACCCTCGTGAACCGGTGTGCATCAAGACCATCTGGGGCAAGGGCTACCTGTTCAATCCGTTTGCCTGGGAGGTATGAATGCTGCGGCTTTATCTACGCCTTTACCTGATCCTTGCTCTGGGCCTGGCGGGGGCGATCTGGCTGGTCAACTACACCTTCGACGAGTGGCTGCCGGAGGCCAACGAAACCTACAACCGCGAGGCGTTGCGTGGACCGGCCTACGCCCTGGTCGAGCAGTTGCGGCCGTTGACGAGCGAAGCGCGGGCTGCCCGCCTCGCCGAGCTGCAACCCCATTACGGGTTGCATCTGAAACTGCTGTCGCGTGATTCCCTGAGGCTGAACGAGCGTGAGCAGCAACTGCTGGCGGACGGGCTGCTGGTCGTGCGTGGGCACTTTATGGAGTTCCTCGCCCGTATCGATGACGGCCCGCAATTGCTGGAAATCAAGCTGCCGGAAGAGCCCAAGTGGCTTTACCTGTGGGCTTATGTGCTCCTCGGCCTGTGCCTGGCCGTCGTGCTGTATTTCTGGGTGCGTCCCCATTGGCGTGATCTGGAGCATATCCGCCTGGCCGCACAGCGTTTTGGCGACAATCACCTGGCCTCGCGCATCCTGCTGCCACGCCGCTCTACCGTGCGCGAACTGGCCGGGCACTTCAACCAGATGGCTGAACGCATCGAGAGCCTGATCGCCAACCAGCGTGAACTGACCAACGCGGTTTCCCATGAATTGCGTACGCCGATTGCGCGCTTGTCGTTTGAACTCGATCAACTCAAGCAGCAGGTCGACCCGCGTCTGCGTAGCGAACTGATCGCCGACATGTACGCCGACCTCGGTGAGCTGGAGGAAATGGTCTCCGAGTTGCTGACCTACGCCAGCCTGGAGCGCGGCGCGACCCAGGTCACCCGGGAAAATATCGAGGCTCACAGCTGGCTCGACAGCGTGATCGGCAGCGTGGCCCTGGAGGCCGAGGCGGCAGGGGTCCGACTGACGTTGCGCAGTTGTGAGGTGGACACCATCCAGATCGAACCGCGCTTTATGGCGCGGGCGGTGATCAACCTGCTGCGCAATGCCATTCGTTATGCCGAGCGGCGTGTGGAGGTTTCGTTGGTTAAGTTTGGCAGCGGCTACGAAGTGCGGGTGTGTGACGACGGCCCCGGCGTGCCCGAGGATGGCCGGGCGAAAATCTTCCAGCCGTTTATGCGCCTGGATGCCAGCCGTGACCGCCGCACCGGCGGCTTCGGCCTGGGCCTGGCGCTGGTGCAGCGGGTGTCGCAGTGGCATGGCGGGCAGGTAGAAGTGCTGGATTCTCAGTGGGGCGGGGCGTCGTTTCGGATGACGTGGGCCTATGCCGAATGATCAGGCCCCGCGCTGAGCCCGGCGCTTCACACAGGTGTTGATGGGGGGCTGGATCAGAAGGTGTATTCCAGCGCACCTATGAGCGAGCTTTGCAGGCGCCGCTCGACGATAGGGCTTTTGCCCGCGTCCCCCGACAGGTACTGCATGTCCAGCAGTGTGCTGAATGTGGTGTGCTCGCTGACCGGCAAACTCCACGTCAGGTTCAGGCCACGGCTGAACAACCCGCCTTTGGCGTCATATGCCTGAAAACGGCTGCGGGCGGCTTGGCCGGGCGTCACGCCATACCATGTGCGCAGGTAATTGGCGTCGCCAAAGCGGCTGTTGAGGCTGGCATCGAGGCTGCCGTAGTCGCCGTCGTACAGGTTGGTGCCGATGCTCAACTCCAGCGAGGTGAAGGCTTTGGCGCTGTCTTTGTGGTCGTCGTCCTTGAGCGCATGTTCCAGGGTTGCCCCCACAATCGCTGCGCCGAGGTTATAGCTGGCGCTTACGCCCAATTGCGGGCGTGATTTGATTTCGCCCATGCCTTTGAGGCGGTCCGAGCCCAGGCGGCCGGTTTTGGTTTCATCTTTGCGTGAGGCACTGGCGCCGATATAGGCGCTGAAACTCAAGGCGTTGCCTTCGTAGCCCCAGCCCAGCCCTTTGTCGGTATCAAGGAAAATCCCCCATGGGCTGACGATCGCGCCGCCCAGCAGCGGCGTGGTGGTGCGCTCGTCGCTGCCGCTGTAGCGCGGCAGGTTGGCCACGCCGGCTTTTAATCGATAGTCCCAGTCGTCGGCCAAAACCTGATGGGCACCGGCCAACAGACACAGGGTGGAGATGGACAAACAGAGGTTTTTTGATCGCATCGTGCGAAGCATGTAGAGCACCCGATTGGAGGTTTGGAAGCTCGAATGCTAGGTCTGGAGGAGGGCGGGGGTCTTTGACAGCTTTGTCGGAAAACTGTCAAAGACTGTTAAGCGCGCAACACATCGCGGGCCGTGATGCTTGCTACTGATCCATCGCGCTCAAGATGCCATGGGCCGCCGTCACTCTGTCGGCAATCGGGTAGTTCTTGTTGGCCAGGATCACCACGCCTATATCCTTGCCAGGCACATACGCCACGTACGCTCCAAAGCCGCCGGTAGAGCCGGTTTTGTTGAACATGACGTTGCCCGGTTGTGTCTGCGCCGGTTGCAGCCAATGGGCTTTATTGGGTTGCAGCGCGATGAGCGTGGAGTTGCCTTCAAGCAATGCCTGCAACTTCACCGGGTAGGGGTAGTATTCCCAGCCCAGGCCTTGGGTCATGCCGTTGACGGTGTAGTAGCCGGTGTGTGTCGTGGCAATTGCCTGTTGCAGCGGCGCGCTCAGGGTTTGTGGGTGCATGTTCGCGAGGACAAAGCGCGCCATGTCCTGGGTGCTGGACTTGACGCCGTAGGCCTCGCCGTCCAGTGCGCCGGGGCCGACCCGTACCGGGTTTTGCTGCTTGTCATAACCTTGGGCGTATTGGTCGGCCTTGTCGGCGGGCACAGTGATATAGGTGTGCTTGAGCCCCAATTGCGGCAGCAGGGTTTTCTCCATCGCCACATTGAAGGGCTGCCCCAGGCTTTGCGCGCTCAGGTAGCCGAACAGGCCGATGCCAGGGTTTGAGTAGAGGCGTTGCACACCGGGGGCGTAGGTAGGTTTCCAGTGCTGGAAATAGCCGAGCATGGTCTTGGCACTGTCGGCGGCTTCCGGAAACTGCAGAGGCAAACCACCCGCCGAGTAGGTCGCCAGTTGCAACAGGCTGATGCGGTCGAAGGCGCTGCCTTGCAGGGCTGGCAGGTGCTGGCTGGCCTTGTCCGTCAGCTTGAGTGCGCCGGTGGCCTGGGCATAACCGCCCAGCGTGGCGGTGAAGGTTTTGCTGACGGAGCCAAGTTCGAACAGGGTGTCTTCGGTGACGGGGCGCTGGGTGGTCTTGGACATTACGCCGTAGTTAAAGTATTGCACCTGGCCATTTTTGATCGTGGCTACCGCCAGGCCGGCGATTCCGTGTTGCTGCATCAACGGCGCAACGTTGCTGTCCACAACCTGGCGCAGGTCGGTGGCGGCCATGCAGGTTCCAGATCCAACAATTGCGGCTGAAATAAGGCAATTTCTTACGTGATGGTTCATGCTGACTTGCTTCCATATCAAGGGTGCACTGCCAACCGAGGCCTGCGCAGGCGGATAAATCTAGGTAGATTTGCGCGCGTCGACAAACGATCATATCTCGCACCAGCCATTAGAATAACTAGGGTCAAGCATGTTGCGCTCCCATCTACCCCTCAATGCCCTGCGTGCATTCGAAGCCTCTGCACGGCATTTGAGCTTTACCCGCGCGGCCATCGAGCTGTGCGTTACCCAGGCGGCGGTAAGCCATCAGGTTAAAAGCCTGGAGGCACAGCTCAATGTCACCTTGTTCAAGCGCCTGCCACGGGGGCTGATGCTTACGAGCGAGGGCGAAACCTTGCTGCCGGTGGTGCGTGAATCGTTTGACCGGATTGCCCAGACCCTCAGTCGGTTCGAAGGCGGACATTACCGTGAAGTGCTGACGGTGGGCGCAGTCGGCACGTTTGCCGTGGGATGGCTACTGCCGCGCTTGCCCGAGTTTCACGCACGTTATCCATTTATCGACTTGCGGCTGTCGACCCACAACAACCGCGTTGACGTCGCCGCCGAAGGCTTGGATTACGCGATCCGCTTTGGCGCGGGTGCCTGGCATGGCACCGACGCAAGCCCCTTGTTTGAAGCGCCGCTGAGCGTGCTTTGCGTGCCGCACATCGCCGAGCAACTGCAAACCCCGGCCGACCTGCTCAAGTTCACCTTGCTGCGCTCTTATCGGGCGGATGAATGGACCCAGTGGTTTCAGGCCGCAGGTTTACCTGCCGACACTCTGGTGCCGCGCAGCATTGTGTTTGACTCATCCCTGGGGATGATGGAGGCGGCATTGCAGGGCGCGGGCGTGGCCCTGGCGCCGGCGATGATGTTTTCGCGGCAATTGGAAAATGATGTGATTCGCCAGCCATTCGACGTGGGCATCACCACCGGCAGTTACTGGCTGACCCGTCTGCAGTCGCGTGCCGAAACCTCGGCGATGCTGGCGTTCAAGGGCTGGTTGATGGCGGTAGCGGGGCGCGGCTGAAGGTTTACTCGCGAAACAAAATGAAACATTTGCGCCGGCCTAGCCTCTACCGTAGCCCCAGCCGAGTGCCTATATGAACAGTCCGCGTCCCTCCGCCCGCATGCCCCGCCTGATCCAACTGCGCAACCTGAAGATGGCACGTTCCGCCCACGCCTATGTGCGCGGCAGCACCGTGCAGTTCTACGATTGGCTGCACAGCCTGCCTGGCCGCCGGTTGCCCCACGGTCCGGCGATCTGGATCTGCGGCGATTGCCATGCGGGCAACCTGGGGCCGACCGGCGACAGCAAGGGGCGCATCGATATGCACATCCGCGACCTCGACCAGGCCGTGATCGGCAACCCGGCCCACGACCTGGTGCGCCTGGCCCTGTCCCTGGCCACCGCGGCTCGTGGCTCTGACCTACCTGGCGTGACCACCGCACGCATGCTCGAAGAAATGATGGTGGGCTACGAACAGGCCTTCAAGGACAAACCGGATGAAGCGCCGCCGCGCCCGTCCCAGGTCAAGGCCGGCATGCGCAGTGCCGTGGAGCGCACCTGGAAGCACCTGGCACGTGAACGCATCGAGAATGTGCGGCCGAGCATTCCCCTGGGCAAGCACTTTTGGTCGTTGTCGCGGGCGGAAAAAAGCGCCTTGGCCGACGTTTGCGCATCGGACGACCTCCACCAGTTGGTCACGTCCCTCAAGGGGCGGCCCAAGGACGCCAAGGTCGAGTTGCTGGATTCGGCCTATTGGGTCAAGGGCTGCAGCTCCCTCGGCTTGCTGCGTTACGCGGCGTTGCTGGGGGTGGGAGACAAGGACGATCGCGAATACTGCCTGATCGACATCAAGCAGGCGGTGGGCGCTGCGGCACCCCGCGCCGCTCGGGCGAAGATGCCACGGGACAATGGCCGCCGGGTCGTCGAGGGCGCTCGCCAGCTGTCCCCTGGCCTGGGTGAGCGCATGCTGGCGACGCGCTTTCTGGAGCACGGTTTTTTCATCCGTGAATTGCTGCCACAGGACATGAAGCTGGAGTTGGACGAACTCAGCGAGACCGACGCGATGCATGCCGCCGGGTATCTCGCCCGGGTTGTCGGTATCGCCCATGCCCGCCAGATGGGCCGGGACACGCGCAAGGCCTGGATGGCCACGCTGCAAGAAAACCGCTCCAGGCAGCTGGATGCGCCGTCCTGGTTATGGACCAGCGTGGTGCAACTGGTAGGCAGCCATGAGCAGGGCTACCTCAGCCATTGCCGTCGGTATGCGCTGGAGCACTGACCTGCAAATACCGAAAATCAAATGTGGGAGATCTATGGTCGAGGGCAACACTTCTACCAACAGTGCCGCCGCCTTCGCAGCCTCGCTAAGGCTCGACAGCTCCCACAGGGGATTGGCAGTGTCCGGGCGATCTCCAGCCGAGCGCTGACAGCCCAGCAGCACCGATCAACTGTGGGAGCGGGCTTGCTCCCGGATCTGGGTGGCCACTAGGCCAGGTATTTGCGGAACCAGCCCAGCGTCCGCTCCCACGCCAGATTCGCCGCCGCCTCGTCATAGCGTGGCGTCGAGTCGTTATGGAAACCGTGGTTGGCGCCCTTGTAGATAAACGCCTCATACGTCGTGCCTGCTGCCTTCAACGCCTGTTCATACGCCGGCCAGCCCTCGTTGATCCGCGTATCCAGCTCACCGTAATGCAGCATGATCGGCGCCTTGATGCGCGGCACGTCCTTGGCCTGCGGCTGGCGCCCGTAAAACGACACCGCCGCGCCCAACTCCGGGTAAGCCACCGCCGCCGCGTTGGTCACGCCGCCGCCGTAGCAGAAGCCGGTGATACCGACCTTGCCGGTGCTGCTGTCGTGGTGCATCAGCCATTCGATGGCGGCGAAAAAGTCGTTCATCAGCTTGGTCGGGTCGACGGTCTGTTGCAGGGCCACGCCTTTTTCATCGTTGCCGGGATAGCCGCCCACCGAGGTCAGGCCGTCGGGCGCCAGGGCGATAAAGCCAGCCTTGGCCAGGCGGCGGGCGACGTCTTCGATGTACGGGTTGAGGCCGCGGTTTTCGTGGACCACCACTACCGCTGGCAACTTTCCTGACGCCTTGGCCGGGCGCACGAGGTAGCCGCGCACGCTGCCGTTGCCGTTGGGCGATGGGTAGGTGATGTAGTCGGCGACGATGTCCGGGTCGGTGAATTTCACCTGTTCGGCCAGCGCGTAGTTGGGGCTCAGCGCGGCCAGCAGCGCCGAGGCGGTGAGCCCGCCGAAGGTGAACAGCGCGGCGCGGTCGAGAAACTCGCGGCGGTTGATCTTGCCGTGGGCGTAGCCGTCGTAGAGTTCCAGCAGTTCGGGGGCAAAGTCCTGCGCGGTGAGACGAGTCATCGGGGCCATCCTCGATTAGCGGTAGCAGTCAATGTAGACCACGTTCAATCGTCGCGGCCATGGGCGGCAGCGGCCAACTGCCCGGTGTCGACGCGCACGAACAATGAATCGCCAATGGCGGTCAGCACGTCACCGGCGTACACCTCGCAGACCACGCGGCTTTTGCGTCCGACGTCGCCCTCGACCCGGGCGCGCAAGGTCAGGGTGACACCCATGGGCGTTGGCTTGATGAACTTGATGCCGAGGTTGCCAGTGACGCACTCGATGCGCGGCAGGCTGCCGGGCTCGCGCTGTTCGGCGCGGTAGTGGTAGGCCATGGCGGTCCAGTTGGAGTGACAGTCCACCAGCATGGCGATCAGGCCACCGTAGACCAGGTCCGGCCAGCCACTGTATTTGGCTTCGGGCACATGCTCGGCGACCAGGTGGATGCCGTCGGCGTCCCAGCGGCTTTTGATGTGCAGGCCGTGGGGGTTGCTGGCGCCGCAGCCATAGCAGATACCTTCGGGGGCGGTGATGTCCTGGAGGGAAGCGGGGTGCATGCCAAGTCCTTTTTGTTATGGGGGCTACTCTGTTTAGCAGGACACGGGCAGGATGGGAACCCGATGGCCTTACTTCCCGCGGAGCGTGCATGAACCGTCGAATATCCCCAGTCGTGTTACTGGCACTGGTGCTTGGTGTGTTTTCCAATGCCCGGGCCGTGGAATACCGTGATGTCAATCGCGCCGCCAGCCAGATCAGCTTTACCTTCCAGCAGTTCGGGCAGCGGGTGTATGGCACGTTCAACGAGTTTGAAGGGACGCTGGCGTTCGATACCCAAGCGCCTGGGGCGGCGCACGCGTTGCTCAAGATCCAGCTCGCCAGCATCGACGCCGGCAGCGCGGATGCCAACGACGAACTGCAGCGCCCGTCATGGTTCGACACGGCGACGTACCCGGTGGCGGTCTACCAATCCAGCGGCGCCACGGCGCTGGGCAACAATCGCTTCAAGATCAGCGGCAACCTGACGCTCAAAGGGATTACACGGCCGGTGACGGTCGATGTGGTGCTCAAGGAGTTGGGCGGGATTGGCGTGTTCGACGGTGAATTCATCCTCAACCGTGCCGATTTCAAGATCGGCGAGGGTGAGTGGGCTGGCAACAGCGTGGTGTCCAACGACATCCACATCAAATTCAAGATGGTTTCACCGCAACGCTAGCGGGCAAACCTCTTTGCCCCGGCCACGCATCCGATCACCGCGACGGTGACCAGCACCATGCCCAGGCTGACCTGCTCATGCAGCAGGCCCGCCGCCAGTGCCAGGCCGAAGAACGGCTGCAGCAGTTGCAATTGGCCAACGGCGGCGATGCCACCCTGGGCCAGGCCGCGATACCAGAACACAAAGCCGATCAACATGCTGAACAACGCCACATAACCCAGGCTCAGCCACGCCGGCAGGCTGATGCCGCGTACACTCGGCGGCGCCAGGATCACACTCAACGGCACCACCACCGGCAACGACACCACCAGCGCCCAGCAGATCACCTGCCAGCCTCCGAGGCTGCGCGACAACTTGGCGCCCTCGGCATAGCCCAGGCCGCACACCAGCACCGCCAGTAACATCAGCAGGTCACCGGCCGGTGCAGCGCTGAGGCCCTGGGCGAATGCATAGCCCATCACCAGCGCGCTGCCGGCGATCGAGAACAACCAGAACACCGCACGCGGCCGTTCGCCACCGCGCAATACGCCAAACACGGCGGTAGCCAACGGCAGCAGGCCGATAAATACGATGGAGTGGGCGGAGGTCACGTATTGCAGTGCCAGTGCTGTCAGCAGCGGAAAACCGATCACCACGCCCAGCGCGACAATCAGCAACGGCCCCCACTGGTTGCGTGCGGGACGCTGTTCCTTGAACCACCCCAGCAACAGCAGCCCCAGCACGGCAGCGATGGTTGCGCGGAGCATGGTGAGGAACACCGGGTCGAACTCCATCACCGCCAAACGGGTGGCGGGCAACGAACCGCTGAAAATCACCACGCCGATAAAGCCGTTGATCCAGCCCTGGGTGCTGCTGTCCGGGGGGCTGAGGGAGAAAGTACGTTGCATGGGCAGGGGCCTGAAAAGAATGATTGCGTGCCGGTCATCCTAAAGTTGAAGATTAGGACAATCAAAAAATTGTCATGGATACATCCCGATGCCCCGCGCCCGCTACAAATCGCTGGTCGACACCTTTGCCCAAGCCATCCGCAGCGGCGACATGCCGCCCGGCACACGCTTGCCAACCCACCGCCAGTTGGCCGCCGAGCATGGCCTGGCGCTGGTCACCGCGAGCCGGGTGTATACCGAGCTAGAGGCCATGGGCCTGGTCAGCGGCGAAACCGGGCGCGGCACCTTTGTGCGCGAGATTTCGCTGCCGCCAGGGCAGGGCAGTGGGCAGATGAGTGTTGCCGCGGGGATGTTGGACCTGAACTTCAACTACCCGTCCTTGCCGGGCCAGGCGGACTTGTTGCGCACGGCGCTGCGCCAACTGGCGCTGTCCGGCGATCTGGAAGCGCTGCTGCGCTATCAACCCCATGCCGGCCGTGTGCATGAACGCGCGGCGGCGGCGCGTCATCTGCTGAGCCGTGGGTTGGCGGTCGCCTCCGAGCAGGTGTTGCTGGTCAGTGGCGCCCAGCATGGCCTGGCGGTGACGATGATGGCGCTGCTCAAGCCGGGGGATGTGATCGCCGTCGATGCATTGACCTATTCGGGTTTCAAGGTGCTGGCCGAGACCTTGCACCTGGAGATCGTCGCAATCCCGGTCACGCCCACCGGCCCGGATCTGGAGTACCTGCACAGCCTCTGCCGCAAGCGCCCGGTGCGTGCGGTGTACAGCATGCCGACCCTGCACAACCCGCTCGGCTGGGTCATGGGCTTGGCGCTGCGAGAAAAGTTGGTAGCGATTGCTCGCCAGCACAACCTGATGATCATCGAGGACGCGGCCTACGCCTTTCTGGCCGAAGATGCACCACCACCGCTGGCGACATTGGCGCCGGAGCGCACGGTCTACGTGGCCGGGCTGTCGAAAAGTGTCGCGACGGGGCTGCGGGTGGGGTTTGTCGCGGCACCTGTGCCCTGGGTGAAGGCGGTGGAGCGCACGATCATGGCCACCACCTGGAACGTTCCGGGGGTGATGAGCGCCATTGCCGTGGGTTGGATCGAGGACGGCACCGTTGCCCAACTGGAAGCGCAAAAACGCGAGGATGCCCGGGCGCGTCAGGCCTTGGCGGCGCAAGTGCTGACGGGGCTGGAGTACCTCAGTCACCCGTCCTCGTATTTCTTGTGGTTGCCGCTACCGGAGGAGGCCCGCGCCGATCAGGTCGCCATGGCCTTGCAGCGCGAGAACGTCTCTGTATCCACCGCGGAGCCGTTTGCGGTCGGTGCTCATGTGCCCCATGCGTTGCGCTTGGCGCTGGGCTCGGTAGCCATGCCGATGCTGCGCGAAGCGTTGGTCAAGGTGCGAGCGGTGGTGGCGTGGTGAGCCGGGGTTAGGCGGCTCGCCGGGGCGTTTCAGTACTTGTAGGCCTGACGTCCGATCAACAGCCATTTGCCATGCTGCTTCTGCCAGACTTGGAAGTTGTCGATGTCGGTGGGCACTTCGACGCCGCTGTTCACGGCCAACGCGTGAAAGTGGTTGCGCACCAGCGCCGTGTCCCCATCGAGGGTGATGGTCTGGTTTTGCATTTCCAGGGTCTTGAAGGCACTGGTATGGGTTTCCAGGTCGGCGATGAATTGCGCCTTGTTCTGCACTTTGCCGCTGGAGTGGCCGTAGGTGAGGGTGTCGGCGGTCAGCGCGTGGAGTTGCTTGAGGTCCAGGTGCAGCATGGCTTGGGTCAGTTGGTCGACCGCCTGGGCCACTTCCTTTTCTGCCGGGGCAGGGGCGGCAGCGACGTAGCCGCTGAACAGGCACAGAAAACCGATCAGTACTTTGACGTTGGGCATGGGTGTTTCCTTATTGTTTTTGGGTGAATACGACGTTTTAGTCATCGTACAACATTGCAATAATCAGGGCGCCCAAGGAAAGGGGAATTTTGAAATATTCATAAAATATTAGCCATTTAGTGATCGTTGATCTTATGTGACGTCCTAACTCATTGGGAGGACCATGGGGTTTCTTTCTAGTGAAGTGGCACATCGCTATGCTGTTACCTCAACAACAAGACACCTGAGGGACAAAATGGATTTTGACTGGCACAGCGACCCCATCACTCGCGCCACCCCCGTGACTTCCCACTACAAAAACACCCGGAACGTCCGCCGCTTCATGCTGGAGCACTGCGGCCCGGGGTTTAAGTTTGATCGGCCATTCATGGCCTGGATTTGCGACGGTGCGGCCAAAACCCTGGGCGACGTAGTGGATGAGTGGCAACGCCGCCATCCAGACCAGGAGCCCGGGCAGTGATCGCCGAAGGCTTGGCGGTGCTGATCCACTACACCACTTATCTGACTCCCGGCGTGCTGCTGTTCGGTCTGTGGTTTGCGCTCACGCCCAAGGCAATGCCGGCGATGCGCATCCTGATTCTGCTGGCGGCGTTCGTGTTGATGCGCGACGTGATGACACCCTTGGGCCTGTGGACGCTGGGCAGTGGGGTGCAGATCGGGTTCACGGCGAATGCCTTTGTACTGGCGGTGCTGGGCGGGTTGTCGGTGCTGTTGATCCTGCTGCTCGCCTACATCGCCCCGGATCTGTGGCGGCTGGTGCGCTGGACGATCGGCAGTCCGCCCGTTGGCTTGGCCGTCGGGCTGCTGGTCGGATGTTTGATCGGTGCACCGCTGCGGGTTTACCATGGCATTGAGGCGTCTGCGTTTTACGGTTACTGGGTCTGGCTGCCGGCCATGGTGGTGCTGGCCTATGGCGCCAATGCCCTGGAAGAGGTGTTGTTTCGCGGGTTTTTGCAGGGCTATCTGGAACAACAGCTGACGCCATTGCGTGCGGCGTTGACCAGTGGCGTGGCGTTTGCGGCGTGCCATGCCTTCCTGGCGTTGAGCGTGACCCAGTTGGGTTGGCCGGTGTTGGTGTTTACCTTGATCGAAGGTGTGGCGTGTGGGTTGGTGCGCATGCGCTATGGCGTGCTGGCGGCGACGGTCACCCATGGGACGGCGATCTTGCTGGTGGCGGTGCCCTACATAGCCTGATGCGGCATACAGGCTCAAGACAATATGGAAAGGGGCCTGCTCCCACACAGGCCTGCGTTCATAAGGCTTGGCGCGTTCAGTCAGATTGCAGTGCAGGTGTACGCGGTGGAACCTGGCGTTTGTTGCCCATCGACTCGAACGCCGCGGCAAACCGCAGCAACGCGGAGTCATCATACGCACGCCCGGCAAACGTCAGCCCGACCGGCATGCCGATATCTGCCATCACGCCCATTGGCACGGTGACCGTCGGTACGCCCAGGTGGCGGATCGCCAGGTTGCCGTTGGCCACCCAGACGCCGTTGCTCCAGGCAATATCTGCCGATGCTTCGTTCACGTCTGCGTCTGCCGGGCCTACATCGGCCACGGTGGGAAACAGCACGGCGTTGAGGCCGAGGTTGTCCATCCAGTCTTCCAGGTCCAGCCGGCGGGTTTGTTCCAGGCCGCGCAGGCCGTCAGGGACGGTGCTGATCTCGTTCCATGGGGTGATGCCGCGTTCGGCCATGCGCACGTACTCGTCCATACCGGCGGCGAGGTCGTCTTCGCGGTTCGGCAAGGTGCCAGGGTCATGGGGGAAGATCTTCGCCCCATCCACATCCGCCAGGCGGTTGAGGCTCGGGTCGGCGTTGGCGCGCAGGAAATCGTCGAACGCCCATGCGGACAATTCCCACAACTCATCGTGGAGAAATTCCTTGGAGACCAGGCCACGGGTAAACACCGTTGGCGCGCCGGGGCGGTCGCCTTCGCAGTTGGACACCAGCGGGAAATCCACTTCGACCACTTCGGCGCCCGCCGCTTCCAGTGCTTGGCGTGCGGCTTGCCACAGCTCGATCACCGTCGCGCGGGTGTTGATCTTTTGCCCGGTCGGGCCGCCGATCCCAGGTTTTTCGCTGGTGCCGGCTTCCGGGTCGGCGTTGATGTACATGCGCGGCACGCCGAAGCGTTTACCGGCCAGGGACGCGCAATCCACCGCCAGTTCAGCGTAGGACGCCGGACGCACCGAGGCGACGCTGGGAATCGCCACCCAGGGTTGCAGGCGCCACAGGTCGCCACGGGTGTCGGGGTCTTCGGCGACGATCACGTCGAGCACTTCCAGCAGGTCGGCCATGGTGCGTGCGTAGGGCACGACCACATCCATGGTCGGTGTCAGTGGCCAGTTGCCACGAACCGAAATCAGCCCACGGGACGGGGTGTAGGCGCACAGGCCATTGTTGGACGCCGGGCCGCGCCCGCTGGACCAGGTTTCTTCCGCCATGCCGAACGCGGCAAAACTCGCCGCCGTTGCGGTGCCGGCGCCGTTGGAGGAGCCGGAGGCAAAGGGTGCGGTCAGGTAGTTGGCGTTGTAGGGGCTTTCCGCGCGGCCATACACACCGCGCTGCATGCCGCCGTTGGCCATTGGCGGCATATTGGTCTTGCCCAGGCAGATCGCCCCGCCGGCGCGCAGGCGCTCGATGGTGAACGCATCGCGCTGGGCGACGAGCTTGGCAAAGGCCGGGCTGCCGGATGCCGCAGTCAGGCCTTTGACCAGGTAGCTGTCTTTGGCGGTGTAAGGAATGCCATCCAGTGGCCCCAGGGTGGCGCCCTTGGCCCGACGTGCATCGGACGCCTCGGCTTCTGCAAGGGCTTGCGGGTTGCGCACGACCACGGCGTTCAGCGCGGTAGCGGTGTGCGGCCCGTCATAGGCCTCGATCCGCGCCAGGTAAGCCTGGACCAATTCAACGGCAGTGGTCTGGCCGGTTTCAAGCGCAGCGCGCAATTGGGCAATGGAGACTTCGGTTACTTGCATCACGTTTTTTCGCCGCCTTCACGTGGGGGTATCGCGGCAGTCTACGTACAGATATTTCACAAAACCAGCGCCGAATATTCTGCATAGGCGGCGCGCATTATCTGCCAGGTGTGGGCGTCGGCCGGAATCAGATGTTCGATACGCAGGGAGGTGAGTGTGATGTCCTGGGGCATGCCGAAGGTGGTGAAGGTTGACAGAAAGTTCAGCTCGCCCTGGGTTGAGCGGATACGGGTGAGTACCAGTGGCGGCAGTTCCTGGGGCGGCTCGGTGGGGCTTGGCGTCGGCAAACCGGTGAGCAACTGCGCCAGCGGCGGATTACCCAATGCCTCTCGGCTTGCGCGCTGCCAGGCCAGGGTGCGGATCTCGTCGGCATTGAGCAGGTGATCACCGAGGCCGCCGGGTTGCAACAGGGTGGTCAGCAGGTTCAAGCCATCGGCGGCGTCCGGCGCGATGCCGACCAGGCCAAACAACACCGCAGTACTGGCATTCGCCGCCAGCACTTGCCACTGGCTGTCGAGCAGAATCGCCGGGGCAGGATTGTTGGCGTGCAGCACATGGCTGACGGCTTCGCGAATTGCCGTCATGCCGGGTGCAGCGAGCGGGGTGGCGTTGTAGCGCGGGGCGAAACCGGCGGCGAGGAACACGCGGTTGCACTGCTCCAGAGGGGTCTCCAATGCCGTCAACAGGTTATGCAAAGTCGCGGGGCTGGGTTTGGCGCGGCCGGTTTCGAGGCAACTGAGGTGGCGCTGGGAAACACCAGTGATCAAGGCCAGGTCGAGCTGGCTCAGCTTGGCCTGGCGGCGCAGTTGGCGCAGGTGTTCGCCGGCGGTAGAGGGGGTGTCCATGGCAGGTTCATGACCTCCGAGGTCATTGCGAGGGGCAGAACCTTATCACTAACGTGAGCCTTCATCACGTTGAGGAACAGACCATGCCAAGACCCTATTTCGCCCTGGCCGGCTTGCTCGGATTTACCTTGTATACGGGGTTTACGATGCTGACGGCCGAGCAGTCGCTGCTGGCGTTTGCAGCGCAGTTGCTGTCGCGACCGGACACGGCGCAGGTGGTCATCGACCTGTACCTGATGGCCGTGCTGGCGTGTGTGTGGATGTACCGGGATGCGCGCAGGCGAGGGCGGCCGCTGCGTTCGGTGCTGCCGTATTTTTTGCTGACGGCGGTGTTTGTGTCGTTGGGTCCGTTGCTTTACATCGTGGTGAAGGGGTTTAGGGATGAATGATCTTTTACCTGTCTATGCGGGATGCGTGTTGGTGCTGTGCCTGAAGATGTTCGCCATTTCCTGTTATCAGGGATATTTCCGCATACGCGCACGGGCGTTTACCAATCGTGAAGACGCGGCCTTTTTTAATCGCAGAGCGCAGCCTATGGAGTTGCCGCAAGTGGCCCGCGCGGCCAGGGCGTGGGCCAATGACCTGGAAAATATCCCGCTGTTTTTTGCGTTGGGCGGGTTGTGTGTCGCGCAGCAGAGTGACAGCGCCGCGACCCTATGGTTGCTTGTGGCCTTTACCCTGACGCGGGTGCTGCACACGGTGATGTATCTGATGGGCTGGCAACCCTGGCGCACGCTGGCCTATGGCGTGGGTGTGGTGTGCCTGTTCGGCCTCGGCGCCGGGATTATTGGTAGCGCCATCGATCAACGGTGGGTAGAGCTTTAGCGAGGCTGCGAAGGTGGCGGCAAGACCAATAGACAGGTTGCCGGTGCTGGCGTCTTCGCAGGCAAGCCAGCTCCCACCGTTGACCGTGTTCACCAATCAAGATGTGGGAGCGTTCGGGGTTATGGGTTGAGGAAGGCTTGGTAGTTGTCCTTGGTGATCTGCTGATAGGGGATGGTCAGTTCAGCGGTGTAGGGTTGCTTCTTGACCATCTTCACCGCCAGGTCAATCGAGCCCACTGCCTGACCCTTGTTGTCCTGGTACACCGTCACCAGCAGTTGCCCTTTTTTCACTGCGTCCAACCCGGCAGGGCCGCCGTCGCTGCCGGCCACCAGGATGTCCTTGCCCGGCTGCATGCCGGCCTGGCTGATGGCCATGGCCGCGCCTATCGCCATCTCGTCCGCGTTTGCCGCCACCGCGTCGATCTTGCGGCCGGATACGATCCAGTTGTTCATCAGGTCAATCGCTTTGTTGCGCTGCCACTCTGCGCTCTGTTCCTCGACGATCTTGATATTCGGGTACTCCTTGAGCACGCTCTTGACCCCCAGCGTACGGTTGTGGGTAGCGTTGTTGGACAGTAGCCCGAGCATGATCGCCAGGTTGCCCTTGCCGCCCATTTTCTCGGCCAGGTAGCGCATCTGGATCTCACCGGCCTTGACCTCATCGGAACCCACGTAACCCACGCCCGGCGGCAGTTGCGGCGCGTCCGGGCGGCGGTTGACGTAGACCAGCGGGGTCTTGGCCTGCTGGGCATTGGTGCTCATCTTGGCGGTGGCGGCGGTGTCCACCGGGTTGACGATGATGGCGTCCATGCCCTGGGCAGTGAAGTTCTGTACCTGATTGAGCTGGCGCACTACATCGCCCTGGGCGTCTTCGAATTGCAGGGTCACACCGGGCAATTCCTTGGCGTGGGCGGCCATGTAGTCGCGCATTTGGGCGAGGAACACATCGTCGACCTGGGCGATACTCACGCCGATACGGATATCGGCCAGCGCCCAGGGCGTGACAGCCAGGGTAAACAGTGCCGCAAGGACTTGCTTCTTCATGGTTTTGCTCCGTTGTTATTGTTGTTGTTAAAACACGGGGGATTTACGCTTGGCGCTTGGCCCGCATCTGCGCCACGGCCGCTGCGAAGTCCGCTGGCGGCCAGCGTTCGCGCAACGCCTGCTGCATCAGTTGCTGCCCGGTTTGCGGGGCCAGGCCCTTCAGCGGCGGGTCGGTATCGAGGTTGGTGGGAAACGAATAGCCGTCGGCCGTGCAGGCGATCACCGCCTCGGCATCCAGGGCCGGGTTGGCGAGCAGGGCCGGATACACCGCCAGCATCATGCGGTCGCGGTCGAGGGCCTCCATGGGTTTGCCGAACGCCGAGGAGATTTGCAGCAGATTGGCCATGCGCTGGCGATCCGGCGTGCGGTTGGTGCCGGCCGCGTGGAACAGCGCCGGGTTGAAGAACAGCAGGTCGCCCTTGTCCAGCGGCAGTTGCACGGCGTGTTGCTGGAAGTAGTCGATAAAGTCCTCACGGCGCCACGCCAGGTAGCCCAGGGCGTATTGCTGGGAGAACGGCAGCAGTTGGGTCGGGCCGGTTTCCAGCGGCATGTCCGAATGGGCCACTGCACCTTGCAAGGTCAGGTACTGGGACAACACGTGCAAGGGCAGGGGGAAGCGCTCGACCACATCGTCGGTCTGGAACCCCAGGTGATAGTCACGGTGCGGTTGCTGCGCCTGGCCGCCGGGGTGCACCACATTGACCTGCGCCGTCACCTGGAAATTGGGCCCCAGCCACGCTTCGGCAATCAGCCCCAACAGCGGGTTGGCGTAGTACTCGACAAACGACTCGGGCGACTGCAGTGCGGCTTTCTGCAGTGAGTTCCAGATCCGCCCGTTGCTACCGGCCTTGGCAAAGTGGTCGGCGGCCACGCCTTGGGCGGCTTCGTTGGCGAAGATTTTCTCGAATACCTGGCTGTGACGGTCGACCACTTCCAGGTCTTCGTAGGCGCGGCGCACGACCATCACGCCCGGGCCATCACGGAACAGCCGGTGCAGTTCATTCATGGCCGTAAGTCTGTCGCTGTTGCGCAGTGCACGTGCCTGATAGATCGGCACGTTGTCCAGCACGTGCTGGCACAGCGGGTACTCTTCAGCCGTGGCCCGTTGCGCGCAGATCCGGCTGAAGTCCGCCAGGCGCACGGCATTCGCGCTCACGAACGCCGACATCACACACCTCCCGGCAGGCTCAGGGCCTGGTGCGGTTGCGGGCTGCCGCCGTCGGTGCAGCCCACCACGCCTTGCTCCAGGTCGATCACCGCGCCGGTCATCATTCCCGATTCACTGGACAACAGAAACGCCACGCTGCGCGCCACTTCCTCGGGCTTGAGCAGACGCCCGAACGGCTGCGCGCTTTCGGCCTGCTGCAACCAGCCGTCCCTGGCGCCGTGGTACTGGCGCTGGATCTGATCTTCGTGGGGCGTGTCCATCCAGCCGATGTTCAAGCCGTTGACCCGGATACGGTTGCGCAACGCACTGAACGCGACGTTCTTGGTCAGGATCGCCAGCGCGCCCTTGGACGCCGCATAGGCGCTGAGGAACGACTGCCCACCATGCCCGGTGACGCTCTGGATATTCACCACGGCGCCTGCCACACCTTTGCTGATCATCAGCTTCAGCGCTTCCTGCATCAGGAAAAACGGCGCCCGCACATTCACCGCAAACAGCTTGTCGAACAGCTCTGGCGAGGTGTCGAGGATGGTGCCGCGATCCGACATGCCGGCGCAGTTGACCAAGCCGTGCAAGGTGCCGAAGTGGGTGTGTGCGGCAGCGATGATCGCCCGGCAATCCTCGATATTTTCCAGATCCGCCTCGACAAAAAACGCCTGGCAATCGAGTTGCGCCAATTGCCGTACCTGTTCTTCGCCCTGGGTGCGACGGCGCCCGCAGATGATCAGCCCGGCGGCGCCACGCTGGGCCAAGGTATGCGCCACCGCCGCACCGAGGCCCTGGGTGCTGCCGGTGACGACAAAGTATTGGCCGCTGAACGGCATGGCGAGATCGGCGTTAGGCATGGAGTTCTCCGGAGTTTTTGTTGTTGTGAGTCGCCCGGCTCGACGCCGGACGAAACTGAGACTAGCATTGCGAAACCTCAGAAATACCCAAATAAGACCTCAAAAACACCTCAGGCGAACCGCATGCTCGAACGCGCAAAACACTTTTCCATCAAGCAGCTCGCAACCCAGGCGGGGGTGAGCAACGCCACGGTCGACCGTGTGTTGCACCAGCGCGGCAGCGTGCATGCGCAAACCCGGCGGCGCATCGAACAGGCGCTGGAGGAATTGGAGTCCCAGGAGAAAAATGGCTTGGCGATGGGGCGTACATTCCACGTCGACGTGATCATGCACACGCCCCAGCGCTTCAGCGCGGCGGTGCAGGCGGCGATCGTCGCGCAACTGGCCAGCCTCGCGCCGTTTCGGATTGCCCCGCGGTTTCACCTGTTCGAAGAGATCGCCCCCAAGGCCATGCACGATCAACTGCTGCGCTGCCTCGACACCGGCAGCCAGGGCGTGGTGCTCAAGGCGGCCGACGAGCCGGCGGTGAACCTGGCGGTCAAGCAACTGATCGCGGCGGGCATCCCGGTGGTGACCCTGGTGACCGACCTGCCGCAGAGCGAGCGCATCGGCTACGTCGGCATGGACAACCGCACCGCCGGGCAGACCGCCGCGTACCTGATGTCGCGCTGGCTGCCGGCGGTGCCCCAGGACGTCGCGGTGGTGATCGGCAGTGAGCTGTTCCGTGGCGAAGAAGAACGCGAAATGGGCTTTCGCGCCTGGCTGCGGGGGCGCTCGCCGCACTTGCGGGTGTTGGACGTCAGCGGTGGCTACGGGGTGTACGACCGCACGTTCGAGCGCGTGACCCGCGCGCTCAAACAGCACCCCGAACTCAAGGCGGTGTACAGCGTCGGCGGCGGCAATCGGGCGATTGTCGATGCGTTCGCCGCCCTTGGCCGTCCACTGGAGGTGTTTATCGGTCACGACCTCGACGAAGAAAACCGCCAGCTGCTGCGTGAAGAAAAAGTCGCCGCGATCATTGATCACAACTTGCAGATCGATGCGCGCAGCGTGTTTCTGCACATCCTGCAATTCCATCGGCTATGGAAGGCCGGGCCGATAGCGCCGTCACAGGTGCAGATCGTCACACCGTTCAACCTGCCGGACTGAATCTCCCCCAACAACAAAACCAGGAGTTTTCACCATGCTACGAATTGCCGTCCTCGGTGCCGGGCGCATCGCCAAGATCCACGCCGCCAACGTCGCCGCCCACCCCAATGCCACGCTGGTGCTGGTGGCAGACCCCTGGCGCGAAGGCGTCGACGCGCTGAGCACGCAACTGGGTTGCGAAGCCGCCTACGATTGCGCGGCTGTACTGCGTCGTGAAGACATCGACGCGGTGGTGATCGGCACGCCCACCGACACCCACATCGACCTGCTATTGGCGGCAGTCGCCGCAGGCAAGGCGGTGTTGTGCGAAAAACCCATCGATCTGGACATCGGCAAGGCACGCACGGCGGCCCAAGCGGTGGAACGCCAGGGCGGCAAGGTGATGCTCGGTTTCAACCGGCGCTTCGACCCCGACATGCTGCGCCTGCGTCAGGCCCTCGATGCCGGCCAGATCGGTGCGGTGCGCCAGGTCATCATCACCAGTCGCGACCCCGGCCTGGCCCCGCGTGATTACCTGGTCCATTCCGGCGGCATCCTGCGCGACATGACCATTCACGACTTCGACACCGCCCGCCATCTGCTCGGCGAAGAACCGGTGCAAGTCAGCGCCATCGCCAGCCGCCTGGTGGACCCCAGCCTTGCCGAGATCGACGACTACGACAGCGTGATGGTGTTGCTGCGTACCGCCTCGGGCAAGCAATGCCATATCAACTGCTGCCGCCAGGCGGTATACGGCTATGACCAGCGGGTCGAAGTGTCCGGCGCCAGCGGCGTGCTGCTCACCGACAACCATCGCCCCAGCACCCTGCGCCACTGGAGCGCCGCGCACACCGAAGCGCTGGAGCCGTTGCAGCATTTCTTCCTGGAACGGTATGCCGACGCCTATCGCAATGAGCTGACCCAGTTCATCGATGCGCTGAACGACGACCTGCCGTTGCCCACCAATATGCGCGACGGTTTGTATGCGTTGCACCTGGCGGATTGTGCGCTGGAGTCGGTGCGGACTGGGCGCAGCGTTGCGGTGAGTTACGATCTTTAGCGGTAGATGCGGGTTGGGAAATGGGGACGGCCCCCATTTCTCCCGATGCGACGAGCCGCAGTTAAATCAATTCGAGCTTAACGGCTATGCCAAAGGTCATCATGACCAATAAGAGGCCGATCATGGACCATTCCAAAAATACCAACTTGCGTTTGAGGGAAGGAGGGAAGCCCGCTAAGTCTTGAGCGTTCAATTGGCCTTTTCTGAGCTGGTAGCTTGGGAATGTAATAAGTCCGCAAATGCCGCCTATGAACATCAGTTTTCCCCAGGGGCCGGCATGTAGGATCGGAGCCCAAGTCGTGATTGCCGGACTGTTTTTGAGATGTTCCAGCATCACGTCCGCCTGGGTATAAGCCAGGTGCAGGCATACGCCGATCCAAAGGAAAATCCCGATGAAGTCGGCAAGCGCTATGGTTAAAAGAACTGTATCGCCCGTGCTCAGTGTCATTTAACAGTCTCGTAGATTTTCTCGCCTACCCATCCGCCAAATGCGTTGCCCAGGGCGCCTCCCGATACTGAGCCCGCGCCAACCACGACGAGCCCGCATGCTAAAGGAGCTATGCCGACGGTTGGTATGCCCAGCCCGACACACAGCCCGCCGACAACAGCCGTTGATAGCGCCGCCCCCGCCAAGGCCCCACCCCCTAGCGACCCTGCAAAGCTACCTGTTTCGGTAAATGTGATCTTCTCGCAGGCTTCATCGTTACCCGCAGAACACACGTTTTTCACCTTCATATAAGAAGCCCCACCACCAATCGCTGTACCGACCCAGCCTCCATATTTGATCACCGTCGAAGCTTTCACCAATTGTTGGATGTGGGTCGCGTAGCCGGGTATCTGGCCCGGTGCCCCGGCCTGTGTCCACCGATGAACAAGGCTGCGGCTTGATATCCCCAACGCGGTTTTCAGGTTGGGATGGTCGGGGATACCGGCGCTTCTGCGGGTCAAGGAGGTGAGGTGGGTATCAAGCCGGGCCAGCAGGTTTTTGCGTTCGGCGAAGAACTCTGGTGATCGCAAGTGCCCGTCCTTGAGGAATGCTTTTTGGTGCAGTGCTTCGATCTCTTGCAAGATTGTTTGTAAGTTGTCCAGGTTCCTGGCGAGCATGGTTTCACCCGTCCCAATAGCGGTTGAGCTGTGAGCCAGGAAACTTTGGATCTGCTCGCGGTGGCGCATCATGAAGTCCGCATCGGCTGCACTAAGAGGGTTTATCGCGTCATTGGTGAGTGCCGCTGCTTCCAGTAACTGGTTTTCTTCTTTGCTGCATTGAAAATTGTTTGGATCGCTAAGCACGATCAATGAGCCGGCTTTAACGTTGTCTGTTCGGGGGTTGAGTGTTCGGAACTTGGCCATTGCTGCTGGGTCTGGCGTTGGAAATAACGTGGCTTCCAGAGCTTCGCGGGTCGTGCTTTGGGGAACGATATAGAAGCCGGGTTCTTCACCTTGTGGGCTGTTAAGCGAAGAGGGCGTCCAATTTCTTGAAGGACTGTACGTTGGCTGATTCGGTGTCGCCGAGGTGCGGGCCTGAGTCATCGGCGCCGGTTCAGCGGCTGATCTCATGGTCGGTCGTTCGCAGCCTTCGTTGCGGTAGATCGCCGTGTAGACCGAGGGAATGAATCTGGCTCGGCAGGGGCAACTGCTGAAACTGTCCAGCGTGCCGGCCATCAGCCTGCCATGACTGTTCATGTGGGAAATACCGCCGAGTATTTTATAAATGCCCGGGTGCTTTCCACAGGTCACTCGGTCTCCCTCACAGGCGTGGAGGAGGCCATAGATGTCTATGCTTGGGTCGCCATCCAGGACTTTCCCGCCGCAGTTGGTTTTGTCACCCAAGCCAATGAAGTAGCCGTCACTCATTTATATCGTCCTTTTTATGCAGTAAGTAAACGTGCGTTTATTACGCAGTCACCCTGATAATTTGGATATTCGAAGTACAGCCGGACGCCTCCGGCTATTGCTTAGGAAAAGTCATCTGAATATGTGGGATATGGTTGCGGTAGCGAGTTAAAAGCGCGTAGGCGGGGATGGAGGGCGCGGCGTTTTGGTGCTGCTGGGGTGATGGGCCTCAGTCGCACGATGCACGGCACCGGGCGCGAATGGCTTACCGCACGGTGAAATTCACCCTCGGCGATGGCTAGCCGAATGAACTCGCGCCGGTGCGATCCACCAACCGAATGCTGTCGCGTCCACCGCGCTTGGTTTCATAGAGCGCGGTGTCACCCTGTTCGATCAACTCCGTGAGGCTCGCGGGCGGTTGGTCGAACAGGTTGGCGCCGATGCTCAGGGTCACTGGAGTTGGGGTCGCAAAGGTTTGCGAAGTGAACTGAAAAAAATCCCCGCGCAGGCGGCTGCCGAGGTCGACGATCTGTTCGGTCGAGGCCGGGTGCAGCAGGATCACAAACTCATCACCGCCCAGGCGCGCGGCCAGTGCGCCACGGGGGATCACCGTGCGGATCATCTCGCTGAGGGCGATCAGCAGGCGGTCGCCGGCGATATGGCCATACAGGTCATTGACCGGCTTGAAGTTGTCGATGTCGATCAGCAGCAGTGCGCCAGGACGGGCCGGGGAGATCTGCGCCAACAGGCGCGGCGCGCGCAAATCCAGGGCGCGGCGGTTGTACAGGGCGGTGAGCGGGTCGCGGGCGGCGAGGCGGGCGATCTGTTGTTCGCGGCGGTAGCGTTCGGAGCCGGTCATCGACAGGGCGATCAGCATGATTGCCATCGCGCCCTCCACCAGGGAAATCTGGATGATCTCGCCCTTGAACGAGGCCAGGTCGATCAAGGTGCCCGGGATCAGCACCGACAACGCCTTGGCCACGTAGAACGAGCCGTGGAACAGCAGCACATAACGCAGTTGCACCGCGCCGATGCTCAAGGATTTGCCATGGGGCCGCAGCATGAAGCTCGCCCGCAGGGTCGGCGCTGCCACCAGCAAGGATTGCACCGCCAGCATGGCTTTGGACCACAACAGGTCGCTCGGCAACATCAGCATCCCCAGCCAGATGAGCGGCATCAGTAGCCAGCGTCGCGACAGCCGCACCTGGGTGAAGCGCGCGACGCCAAGCAGGAACAGAAAATGCGCGATGACCAGCAAGCCATTGGCGAACCAGATGCCGATCATCAGCAAGCCGTTGGTGCGCAGCAGGGCCAGGGTGGAGCCGACGGTGATGGTGGCGAAACCGGCGCTCCAGAACAGCAGCGAAGGTTCGCGCACGCTGCGCCATTCAATCGCCAGGTACAGGGCGGCAGCGGCGGCAAGGGCCACGGTGAGGGCCAGAATTGTAGGAGGGTCGAGCGTCATGTCTTGCCGAGTCTGCCTGGTGTGCGTTTAAACCGGGATTGTAAGCGCACACGCAGGTTTTCAGAACACACTTCGTACTGGCATACGGCCAGGCGACGCGCGGCCGATCAGACGCCTTTGGTCGAGGGCAGCAAGATCGTCAGGATGCCCACCAGCGGCAGGAACGAACACAGCTTGTAGACATACTCGATGCCGTGGTTATCCGCGAGCAGACCGAGCAGCGCTGCGCCAATCCCACTGAAACCGAACATCAGGCCGAAGAAGATCCCGGCGATCATGCCTACGTTGCCCGGCACCAGTTCCTGGGCGAACACCACGATGGCCGAGAAGGCCGACGCGAGGATAAAGCCGATCACCACGCTGAGCACCGCGGTCCAGAACAGGTCGACGTAGGGCAGGGCGAGCGTGAACGGCGCGGCGCCGAGGATCGAGAACCAGATGACTTTTTTGCGGCCGATCTTGTCGCCAATCGGTCCGCCGGCAAACGTACCGACGGCAACGGCCCCCAGAAACAGGAACAGGTACATCTGCGAACTGGCGACCGACAGCTGGAACTTCTCGATCAGGTAGAAGGTGAAGTAGCTGGTAAGGCTGGACATGTAGAAGTACTTGGAAAACACCAGCACAGCCAGCACCACCAGGGCAAAGCTCACACGGCCCTTGGACAAGCCATGGGTGGCTTTACCGCCCTGCTTGAGCTTGAACAGATTGAGGTGGTGGCGATACCAGCGGCTCAGGCCGTACAGCACCAGGATCGCGAACACTGCAAACAGACCGAACCAGGCGATGTGGCCCTGGCCGTAGGGAATGATGATCGCCGCCGCGAGCAATGGGCCAAGGGCGCTGCCGGTGTTGCCGCCGACCTGGAAGGTCGATTGCGCCAGGCCGTAGCGACCGCCGGAAGCCAGGCGGGCGACGCGCGAGGTCTCTGGATGGAAGGTCGAGGAGCCCACGCCGACCAGGCCGGCGGCGAGCAGGATCGCCGGGAACGTGCCGACAAACGCCAGCATCAGGATGCCGACCAAGGTGCACACCATGCCCGCCGGCAGCAGCCACGGCTTGGGGTGGCGGTCGGTGTGATAGCCGATCCACGGTTGCAGC
This sequence comes from Pseudomonas sp. RP-B7, assembly GCF_059803535.1. Taxonomy (NCBI): domain Bacteria; kingdom Pseudomonadati; phylum Pseudomonadota; class Gammaproteobacteria; order Pseudomonadales; family Pseudomonadaceae; genus Pseudomonas; species Pseudomonas sp. RP-B7. Next base: position 11,061 of record NZ_JAPFHC010000030.1, on the reverse strand, counting down.
AGCGAAGCGGTCAGTTGGAAGGTCAGGGTGATCAGGCCGACCTGGGCAAAGCTCAGGCCGTAGTTGGCCTTGAGCATCGGGTAGATCGACGGCAGCACGGCCTGGATCAGGTCATTGATCAAATGCGCCAGGGCGCAGGCGCCAAGGATGCGCATGACCAAGGGGCTGGTTTGGGACGTAGTGGGGGCAGCAGTGGGTGACGCGGTCAGGGTCGACATGCAGGCATTCCATACAGGGGTGGCGAGTACTTGAGCCCGCCACTTATTTCAAAATGATTCGGCGTTCATGCTAGATTTGCAAAAAATGCCTGTCTCGCGAAATTCGGGCAGTAATCATCGCAAAAAGGGCGAAATGATCAAATCACTGGATAAATTTCTGCAGGAGATCGACGAAGGCGACTGGGCGGTGATCAGTTCGGCCACCGATTATCCCGAAAACTGGGTGATCCCTGACCACAGCCACGAGAAGCACCAACTGCTCTATGCCATCGAAGGCGTGATGGTGGTGCACTCGGCGCAAAATCAGTGGACGGTGCCGTCCAATCGCGGCTTCTGGATGCCCTGCGGGCATGTGCATTCACTGCGTTGCGTGGGCCCGTTGAAAATGCGCAGCGTGTTTGTGCGCCCCAACGCGTTCCCGAACCTGCCCACCGAGACCAAGGCGGTGAGTGTATCGCCGTTGTTGAGCGAACTGATCAAGGCCTCGGTGAGCTTGAAGCCGCCGTATGCCGAGGATTCGCGGGACGCGCGGATCATGCACCTGATCCTTGACGAGCTTGCGCTGCTGCCGGCCTTGCCGCTCTCGCTGCCGCAACCGGCCGACCCGCGTATCCAGCAGATCTGCCAGGCATGGCAGGACGATCCGGGCGACGCCTCCACCGTGGCCGACTGGAGCGAGCGCCTGGACCTGGACCAGAAAACCATCCAGCGCCTGTTCCGCAAGGAAACCGCGATGACGTTCGGCCAATGGCGCCAGCAAGCGCGCTTGCTGCTGGCGCTGGAGCGGATTGCGGTGGGGGAGAAGATTATCGACGTGGCCCTGGAACTGGGCTATGAAAGCCCCAGCGCCTTTACCAGCATGTTCAAGAAACAGTTTGGCAAGACGCCGAGTCAGTTTTTCAGGTAGGGCTGGTCAGCGGACCAGCAACTGATTGAAGGTGTCCCGGTCCAGGGGCCGACTGAGGAAGTAACCCTGGCCTTCGTCGCATGCCACGGCCTTGAGCAAGTCCAGGTGTTCAGCGGTTTCTATGCCTTCGGCGGTCACGGTCAGGGACAGGGCACGGCCCAGGCCGACAATGGCCTGGATGATGGCTTTGTCATCGTCGCTGTCTTCGAGCCGGCTCAAGAAGCTGCGGTCGATCTTGAGCCCATCGAATGGAAATGCGCGCAAGTAACTCAGGGAGGAATAGCCTGTGCCAAAGTCATCCATAGCGATGCGTATTCCCAGTGCTTTGAGGGTGTGCATGATCGCCAGGGCGCCTTCGGCGTCTTCAAGCATGACGCCCTCAGTAATTTCCAGTTCCAGCCGTGACGGGTCGATACCCGAAGTGCCCAGCGCTTGACTGACACGCGCCACCATGTTCCCGCGCTTGAACTCAGAGGGAGAAAGGTTGACCGACACGAACAGGGGGGCCGGCCACTGGGCGGCACAGGCGCACGCCGTCTCCATTACCCAGTCGCTGAGCGACAGGATCAGCCCCGACTCTTCGGCAATCGGGATGAAGGTGTCCGGTGCAATCAGGCCGCGCACCGGGTGTTGCCAGCGCACCAGTGCTTCGGCCCCCACCATCTCGCCGTCAGCGATACGGTAGCGGGGCTGGAAGTGCAGGCGTAATTCTCCATGCTTGATCGCGAACCGTAAGTCGCTTTCCAGGCGGCGCCGCTCAATGATCCGTGCATTCATGTCCGCGGAATAGAAGCGCCAGGTATTGCGGCCGGCGGATTTGGCTTCGTACAGCGCGATGTCGGCATAGCGCAGCAGTTCGGCCGCGTCGCTGGCATCGTTGGGTGCCAGGGCGATGCCGATGCTGGCGCTGATGAACACCTCCTGCTCATCGATCCCGATGGCGCCCTCGATGGACGCAATCAGGCGTTGGCAGAGTTTTTCGACGTCATCCTGAGTGCCTGTATCAGTGAGGATCAGCACAAATTCGTCGCCGCCCACTCGAGCTACCAGGTCGCCATGGCGCACGCAGTCGACGAGACGGTTGGACACGACATTGAGCACGCGGTCGCCAGCTGCATGGCCGAGCAGGTCGTTGACTGGCTTGAAGCGATCAAGGTCCAGGGTGAGCATGACCAACGGCTGCGCCAGAGGCGACGCGGCCTGGAGCTTGCTGTTGAGGAAAGCTTGCAGACGTGTACGGTTGGGCAGCCCGGTGAGAGCGTCGTGCTGGGACAGGTACTCGATTCTGCGTCGCGCCTCGACTTCATCGGTGACATCGGTGGCCGTGCCGCGAAACCCGCCACAAGGCATTTCCCGGGCCGAGAGCCGGGTGCTACGCGCCTGACCTTGGGCATCGACGTAGCGGCACTGCACGCTCAGGTCTGGGCGTCTGCCGGGTGTGGCGAGCCATTGCGACAAGTGCCCGACGTCCGTGTCGAGCAGGTCGTTCATCGCTGCGCCCATCCAGGCCTGTCTGGCGAGACCGGTGACGCTTTCGAAACGTTCCGATAAGTAGGTGAAGTGCCAGGTGGCGTCAATTTCCCAAACCCAGTCGGAACTGGCCTCTACCACGTCGCGAAACCGTGCTTCGCTGGTGGCCAGGGCCGCCTGGCTGCTTTGCAATGAAGCGTGGCTGGCATCAAGGGCCAGGGCGCTGGCAGTGGATCGACGCAGGATCATCCAGGTCATCGCGCACACCAGTAGTGCCGCCAGGCCCAGCAGGGGCAGGCCTACGCCCACCAACTTCAGACCGGGGCGCTCCGGCTCCCAGTACAGGCTGCCGGCGGCGCCGTTGTCGCCGAGGGGTAGCAGGGACTTGCCGATTTCTTCGGAGCTGGCGATGTGGAGGTTGGCGACGCCAAAGTCATCGCCGATAGCATCCAGTTTGGCGCTGTCCAGAATGTCGACGAAGATCAACACGGAGGGCCGCCTGCCGTCCGGCAATACCGTGGGGTCGGTGCCGGGGGTGATCGCGGCAGCCGCCACCAGGGCAGGGCTGCCGCGCACGTTGATAAAGCTCGTCACCGGGGTTTCGGAGGCGGCCCCGGCACGCGCCTGTTCAATAATGGGGTCAATGGATTGGCCAAGCCAACTGCTCAACTCCAGCGGCTGTAGTTTGCCCTCGACCACTGCATATACCGTGCGATTCACGTCGCTGACGACAAAAAGCCCTTGAAAGCCGAAATCCTGGAACAGTGTCGGGCCGACATTTTCGCGCACGTAGGCCCAGTCGGTGTCCACTTGAACGTGCAGGTGTTTGTACGCGTCGCTCCAGAACGCATAGTCTTTGACGGTCAAACGCAAGGATTTGTCCAGGGACTGCATGGCCTTGCGAGCGTGAAAAGCGCTTTCAGCCTGTTCGGTGCGATCCATGTCGTAGGCGAGGTAGACCAACGAATAGACGACCGCTGCAAAGACACCCGCCAACAGGGCCATCAGCTTGAATAGTGATGTGCGAGTCAGTGATAGGCTGGTGCGATTGGACAGCGTGCGGACAATTGGTGCATGGGAGTTCGGCATTATTTCCCGCAGGACACTTCTGCAAGTCAGTTCGATGACAGGCTATCGGCGCCCTTGGCGAAATAATGAGGGGGAAGGGTAAACACGCTTCAGTCATCAGATGGATAAAAGCAGGCCTCTGCTCGGCCCAGCCTTGCCACGTCGGATAACGTGGCAAGGCTATTGGCGGCGCAGACTTGCTTCAATTTATGCGCGGATGCTGCTGCACCAAGTTTTTGCGTTTGGCTTCCAACTCGGCAATCTCGGCGTCGATGTCTTCGATCTTCTGCTCGATATTGTCGTGATGTTCCTGCAACAACTCCTTGGCCTCTTCCATGTCCGACGCCGCCGGTGCCGCGCCGCGCAGGGGTTTGTTGGCGGTTTCCTTCATGGTCAGGCCGGTGATCAGGCCGACCACCGCGAACACCATTAGGTAGTAGGCGGGCATGTACAGGTCGTTGGTGCTTTCCACCAGCCAGGCCACGGCCGTCGGGGTAAGACCGGCGATCAACACCGAGACATTGAAGGCACTGGCCAGCGCGCTGTAGCGCAGGTGGGTGGGAAACATCGCGGGCAGCGTCGATGCCATCACACCGATGAAGAAGTTAAGCACCACCGCGAGGATCAGCAAGCCGGCGAAGATCAGGCCGATCTTGCCGCTGGTGATCAGCATAAACGCCGGGATCGACAGCACCAACAAGCCGATGCTGCCAGCAATGATGAAGGGCTTGCGGCCGATCTTGTCGCTGACAAAACCAATGAATGGCTGCACGAACAGCATGCCGACCATGATCGCGATGATGATCAGCACACCGCTGTTTTCTTTGTAGTGCAGGTTGTGGGACAGGTAGCTCGGCATGTACGTGAGCAGCATGTAGTAAGTCACGTTGGTTGCCGCGACGATACCGATGCAGGTCAGCAAGCTGCGCCAGTGCTTGGTCGCGACTTCCTTGAAGGAGACCTTGGGTCCGTGGCTCAAGCCTTCGCGGTCGCCTTGTTCGAGCTTGTCCATGTGCTGCTGGAACGCCGGGGTTTCTTCCAGGGCGTGGCGCAGGTACAGGCCGATGATGCCCAGGGGCAGGGCAAGGAAGAACGGCAGGCGCCAGCCCCATGATTCGAAATCGGCCTCGCCCAATACGCTGGAAATCAACACCACGACGCCCGCACCCAGCACGAAACCGGCGATGGAGCCGAAGTCCAGCCAACTGCCGAGAAAGCCGCGCTTGCGGTCCGGCGCGTACTCGGCGACGAAGATCGAGGCGCCGGTGTACTCACCGCCCACGGAAAAGCCCTGAGCCATTTTGCACAGCAGCAACAGGATCGGTGCCCAGATGCCAATCGAGGCGTATCCGGGGATCAGGCCGATGGCAAAGGTACTCAGGGACATGATCACGATGGTCGCGGCGAGGACTTTTTGCCGCCCGTATTTATCGCCCAGTGCACCAAAGAACAGGCCACCCAGGGGGCGGATCAGGAACGGCACGGAGAAGGTGCCCAGTGCGGCAATCATCTGCACGCTGGGGGACGCGTCGGGGAAGAACACTTTGCCGAGTACATAGGCGACAAACCCGTAGACGCCAAAGTCGAACCACTCCATGGCATTGCCCAGTGCGGCGGCGGTGATCGCCTTGCGCATCTTGGTGTCGTCGACAATGGTGATGTCTTTCAACCCGATGGGGCTGACGCTTTTCTTGCGAGATTTCATGGGCACCACTCTAAATCTGAACAGGGGAGGTGCCATCGTGGCGATGGCACCGCTCTGAAAGGTCAGATACAGGCGGATACGAAATAATTCACCACTAATTGCGTTTTTTTGCTGAGGCCTGCGTTTTTGTCGTGGTCGAGGGGGTGTTGTCCTACGACTTGTTTTGGTTTGGCGTAGTGTTTCAGATTGACAGCCCCTAGATCGCCCGCTATAAAAGTCACAGTTGTACGACGACATATGACGTTACGTATGTCCTACCTAACAAAAATAAAAAAGTGATGCCATGAATTTGAACGAGCCCATCAACGCCCAGCGCGTTGGCCAAGCGGTAGGCAGCTATCGCTGGACCATCTGCGCGATGCTGTTCTTCGCCACCACCGTCAACTACCTCGACCGCCAGGTGCTCAGCCTCCTGGCGCCACAGCTGTCTACGCAATTTGGCTGGAGCAACACCGACTACGCGAACATTGCGGCGGTGTTCCAGTTTGTCTATGCCATCTCAATGCTGTACGCCGGGCGTTTTGTCGACAAGATCGGCACCAAGGCCGCTTATATCGTCGCGATTGGCATCTGGTCTACCGGCGCGATCATGCATGCGTTTGCCGTGCCGATGGGCGAGGGCATCGCTGCGGTCAGTGGCGCGATTGGCCTGGCGGTGATCCCGGTGTCGATTGCCGGTTTCATGTTGTCCCGCGCGGTGCTGGCGGTTGGCGAGGCGGGTAACTTCCCGATTGCGATCAAGGCCACGGCCGAGTACTTCCCGAAGAAAGAGCGCTCATTTGCCACTGGCATTTTCAACTCCGGGGCCAACGTCGGCGCGATCCTGGCGCCAATCTGCGTGCCGCTGATCGCGGGGCTGTGGGGCTGGGAGGCGGCCTTTATCGTGATCGGTGCGTTGGGTTTTGTGTGGGTAGCGGTGTGGATCGCCTTCTACCAGCCGCCCGAGCAGCAAAAGCGCCTGTCGGCCGCAGAACTGGCGTATATCCGCAGCGACCAGACCGTGCAGCCCTTCACCCCGGCGCCAGCGGGTGCAGTAGAGAAAAAAGTCTCGTGGTTCAAACTGCTCACCTACCGTCAGACCTGGGCATTTGCCTTTGGCAAGTTCATGACTGACGGCGTGTGGTGGTTCTTCCTGTTCTGGCTGCCGACTTATCTGTCGGCGCAATACGGCATGAAAGGCGCCGACATCGTGATGCCGCTGGCCGTGCTCTACAGCATGACCATGGTCGGCAGCATCGGCGGCGGCTGGTTCCCAAGCTACTTCATGGCACGCGGCGACGCGCCGTATGACGGGCGCATGAAAGCCATGCTGGTGATCGCGTTGTTCCCGTTGGTGGTGTTGCTGGCACAGCCGTTGGGCTATATCAGCTTCTGGGTGCCGGTATTGCTGATCGGCGTGGGGGCGTCAGCGCACCAGGCGTGGTCCTGCAACATCTTCACCACCGTGTCCGACATGTTCCCGCAGAAAACCGTGGCGTCGGTGGTCGGTATCGGCGGCATGGCCGGTGGCCTGGGCGGCGTGGTGATGACCAAGGTCGGCGGCTGGGTGTTCGACTACTACAAGTCGATCAACGATATTCACACCGGCTACATGATCATGTTCGCGATCTGTGCGCTGGCGTACCTGGTGGCTTGGAGCGTGATGAAGACGCTGGTACCACGCCACAAGGAAATCACCGACCTTTAAGTGACGACTTCCCGCGCTGGCGGCAGCGCGGGAAGGCTTTACAGCTCACGGGTCCAGGTTTCGCTGATCAACGATTTGCCGAAACTCTCGGTGGGTTCTTCCTCGACCAACTGGAAGCCGGCTTTCTGATAGAGCTTGCGGGCATCGGTGAGGATGTTCACGGTCCACAGCAGCATGCTTTTGTAGCCGGCCTGCCGGGCAAAACGCAGGCACTCATCCACCAGGCGCTGGCCAATCCCCATGCCGCGCGCACTGGCGTCCACATAGAGCATGCGCAGTTTGGCGGTGTTGTCGTCATGGCGCACCACGAACACCGAACCCACCACTTCGCCGTCTTTTTCCGCGATCCAGCAGCGCTCGCAGCTGCGGTCAAAGTTCCTCAAGTACTTGGCGACAATCTCCGCCACCAGCGCCTCGAACTCCCAATTCCAGCCGTACTCACGGGCATACAGTGCCGATTGTTGTTGCACCACCAGCCCCATGTCGCCGGGTTGCGGGTCGCGCAGCAGGTAGCTCGGCGCGGTGCCTTGCAGCAGGGCCTGGATGCGTTTCATCGCGCCTGTCAGTTGCTGCTGTTGCCGTTCAGGCAGGGCCTGGAGCAGGGCGATCACTTCGTCCTGGGTCTGTTGTTCCAACGGCGTCAACACGCTGCGACCGAGGTCGCTGAGGTGCAGTTGCACCGCGCGGGCATCGGTGACAGAGCGGACTTTCTGGATCAGGCCTTTCTTTTCCAGCCCACTGATCAGCCGGCTCAGGTAACCCGCATCCAGGCTGAGCATCTGGCACAGGTCGGCGCTGGTCAGGTCGCCTCGGGACGACAACTCATACATCACGCGGATTTCGGTGAGTGAAAACTCGCTTTGCAGCAGATGCTCCTGCAGCACACCAATCTGGTGCGTGTAGAAACGGTTGAAGCCACGGATGATGCCGGCGCGTTCGACCAGAGGGGAGATAGACATGATGGTGTCCAGATGGTTGCCTTTAGCAATTATATTGTTGCCTTGAGCAAATATGTCAAAGCCTTTGCTCGTGCAAAATCCACTGAACCTCCTGCGTAGACCAGCGCCTAACCCCGTATCATCCCGCCCTCAATTTCCGCCAGGCATTCCCATGACCCATCCCCGCATCGGCTTCGCATGCCAATACAAGCACCCTGAACGGTTGCTCTCGGCCAGTGCCATGAAGCTGATCGAAGGCCCGTTCAACCCGCGCACCACCACCTTGCGCTGGATGGACGGTGTGACAGCGCAGGAGGCCCGCGCCAAGCTGGTCGAAGTGGTCACCCACAACCTTGCCGCGCAATTGCGCCTGCTCACTTACGTCGCCGGGCTGCCGCCGACCTTGCGCATGCTGCGTCTGAGCAGCGACCTGTTGCCGTTCTACAGTCACCCCAAGGTGGCGGCCGTGTACAAGGACCCGGCCATCGAACAGCAACTGGTCGAGGGGTTTGCCGCCATCGGCGAGCTGGCGCGGGCGTCGGACATCCGCCTGTCTTTCCATCCCGGCCAATACTGCGTGCTGGGCTCGGAGAATCCCGGCGTGGTGGAAAACAGCCTGGCCGAATTTGAATACCACGCCGATATGATCCGCATGATGGGCTATGGTCGACAATTCCAGGACCTCAAGTGCAACGTGCACATCGCCGGCCGCCTTGGGGTGGAAGGCACCCGCGCCGTCTGGACGCGCTTGTCGCAAGTGGCGCGCAACTGCATCACCTTCGAGAACGACGAGAAAACCTACGGGCTGGATCACTGCCTGCAAGTCGCCGACCTGGCGCCGGTGGTGCTGGATATTCATCACTGCTGGATCAACGAGAATGAGTACATCGATCCCCACTCGGAACGGGTGGCTCGCGTCATCGACAGCTGGCGCGGTGTGCGCCCGACCATGCACTACTCCCAGCCCCAGGAGAGCCTGCAGGAGCTCGGCTTCGACGCCGAACACAAGCTGGAGATGGATGCGCTGATGCAGGTGGTGTCCAAGCGCGACCTGTACGGCCACAGCGCGCAGATGTGGAACCGCTGGACCAACGACTACGCGCTGCAGTTTCTCGACCGTTTCGACATCATGCTCGAAGCCAAGGACAAGAACGTTGCGTCCCTGGCGTTCTACGAACATTGGCAGCGGCATACCGCCTGAGTTGCGGGGTATCACTGATGCCGGGCATGCTGGGTAAACCGACACAAGGAAACGTCCCCATGCCAACCCTGCATCTGCTATGCGGCAAGATCGCCTCCGGCAAGTCCACCCTTGCCAACACCCTGGCCACTGCGCATGCCGCACTAGTGCTCAGCGAAGATCACTGGCTGGCGCAGCTGTACCCGGGTGAAATCCTGTCCATCGCGGATTACCTGCGCAGCGCCCAACGTATTCGTGGTGTGCTGGGGCCGCTGGTGGTCAACCTGCTGCAATCGGGCGTCAACGTGGTGCTGGATTTTCCGGCCAACACCCTGGCCAACCGCGAATGGCTGCGCGGCCTGGCGCAGACAGCCCAGGTGCCGCACTGCCTGCATTATCTCGAGCTGGATGACGCCACTTGCCGCGCCCGGCTGCATGCCCGAAATGCGCGGGGCGAGCATGACTTCGCGGCAACCGATGCCGAGTTCGACCTGATCACCCGTCACTTCAGTGTGCCGAGTGAGGAGGAGGGGTTGGTGATTGAGGTGCATCGCGCAAGAGGAGATCAGGAAGCACCCTTCTCTTAAAGTCGAATCTTCCGACATTAATCTGGGATAACAAAACTTTACTCTCTGGACTCTCACGCGTTCAGGAGTAAAGGGATGACTTCCAGCGTACTACCGAGCCCATTTTTCGATCACAGCCGTCACGTGCTGTGGGTTCGTAATGTCGGTGCCATGCTTGATGTACTGGCCTTCGAAGGCGAAGAGCAGCTCAGCCAGCCGTTCAAGTACCGCATCGAATTCACCAGCCCCGACCTCGACCTCGCCGCCGACTCCATCCTCGGCCATCAAGCCAGTTTCAGCCTGCACGCCCCGCCACAAAAACTGCCGCTGCTGAGCCTGTCGCCCCCCAAGATCAAACCCCTGCGTACCCTGCACGGCGTCGTCACCGCCTTCGCGCGCCGGTCCGGCTCCAATGACCAGGCCACCTATGCAATCACCCTGCAACCGCGTCTGGCCCTGCTTGAACGTGGCCGACAGTTGCGTATCTACCAGCACCAATCCGTGCCCGAGATCGTCGAACACATCCTGCGCAGCCGCCACGCTTTCGAAGGGCAGGACTTCCTGTTCACCCTCAAGCGCGACTACCCCCGGCGCGAACAGGTCATGCAATACGGCGAAAGCGACCTGGCCTTTATCAGCCGGCTGCTCGCCGAAGTGGGCATCTGGTATCGCTTCACCAGCGACGAACGCCTGCGCCTAGAGGTCGTCGAGTTTTTCGATAGCCAGCGCGGTTACCAATTCGACGTCGAACTGCCTTACCGCCCGCAATCCGGGCTCGGCAGCAGCGGGCAGGACGGCGTATGGGCGTTGCAATCGAGCCACCAGGTCGTCGAGCAACAGGTCAGCGTACGCGCCTACCACCACCGCGACGCCAGCGCCCACCTGAACGGCGGGATCGAGCAGAGCCGCGGCGGGGCCTACGGCGATGCCTACCACTACGCCGAACCCTACAGCGTCCTCGGCAACCGCCTCGATCAAGACGAAGACCTGCCATGCGAAAGCGGCTACTTCTACGCACGCTTGCGCCACGAGCAGTACCTGAACCAGCAGACCCGCCTGAGCGGCCTTAGCAGCAGCGCCACCCTGGCGCCGGGCCAGGTCCTCAGGATCAGCGGCGGCGCACCCCAGGCGTTCCAAACCGGTGCAGTCATCACCCGCCTGACCACCCAGGCCGCGCGCGACCGCAGCTTCGAAGCCGCCTTCGAGGCGATCCCCTATTCAGAAACCCTGTGCTTTCGCCCGGCTCCGCACGCCAAACCGCAAATCGCCGGCACCGTCCCGGCCCGCGTCACCAGCCCCCAGGCCCACGACCCTTACGGCCA